>JBASLQ010000611.1:0-1612 GCA_049656425.1 Sedimentibacter sp. | reverse complement strand
CAGGTATGATAATGCTCATGATAGGAAGTTCAACAATTTTGAGCTGGACAATGTCCTACACAAAGATTCCAACATTGCTGGCAAATTTATTCCTCACTTTTACTGACAATTCACTTTTGATTCTTTTGCTTATGAATTTGGTAATACTTGTAATGGGCTGTGTTATGGACCCAACTCCTATAGTGTTGATTTTTACTCCTATCTTCCTTCCTGTTGCCATGGAACTTGGTATCAACATAATACATTTCGGAGTTATTATGGTATTCAATACTTCCATAGGAGCTATTACTCCTCCTGTCGGTCCCATTTTGTTTACAGGATGCCGGGTTGCGAACCTTAGGATTGAGGATATAGTCAAGTACTTGTGGCCGTATTTTATAGCGCTTATTATACTGTTGTTGTTTGTTACATTTATACCGGCTTTATCTCTCACATTGCCTGGATGGGCTGGATACTTATAATATGAAAGAGGTTCTATGATGAATGATTTATTGAAAAGAATATCAGCATACGGAATAGTTCCGGTTATTAAAATAAATGATGTTGAAAAAGCAGTTCCATTGGCAACAGCTATCACAGACGGCGGATTGCCTTTAGCAGAGGTTACATTCAGAACAGAACAGGCTGAAGAAGCAATTAAACGCATAAGCAGCGAATGTCCTGATATGCTTGTTGGGGCCGGCACAGTACTCACAACCGAACAGGTTGACAAGGCTGTAAATGCAGGGGCAAAGTTTATAGTGAGCCCTGGTTTTAATAGAAATGTTGTAAACTATTGTATCAACAATGGAATCACTATTATTCCTGGTACTTCAACTCCAAGCGACATGGAAGCAGCCATGGAAGCAGGACTTGATGTTGTGAAGTTTTTCCCTGCAGAGCAAAGCGGCGGAGTTTCATATCTGAAAGCAGTGGGAGGACCATACACAAATTTGAAATTCATACCTACAGGCGGAATTAACGCAAAAAATCTCAATGATTATCTTTCAATGAAAAATGTTGCTGCCTGCGGCGGAACATGGATGGTCAGCGAGGATTTAATACAAAAAAGTGATTTTGAGACAATCACCTCTCTTACAAAGGAAGCCGTAAAAAACATGCTTGGATTTGAAATAGG
The DNA here is from genome assembly GCA_049656425.1 of Sedimentibacter sp. Lineage (GTDB taxonomy): Bacteria > Bacillota > Clostridia > Tissierellales > Sedimentibacteraceae > Sedimentibacter. The sequence continues at coordinate 495 of JBASLQ010000611.1, read as the reverse complement.
ACATGTTGGAATAAACAGCGAAAATGAAGAAGAAGCGCAAAAAACTGCTAAGGCATTTTCTACTATATTCGGTTTTGCATATCGTCCGGGAAATTCTTCGATATTTGCAGGAGATGCTGTTGAGGTTATGAAGAAACCTTTCCTTGGGAAAAACGGACACATAGCAATCAAAACAAACTCTGTTGAAAGAGCTGTGGCTTATTTAAGTGCCAAAGGAGTAAAGTTTAATGAAAGTTCAAAAAACACAGATGATTCCGGTAAAATTAAAGCTATTTACTTTGAAGAAGAAATAGGCGGTTTTGCAGTTCATCTTAAAAAATAGGAGGAAGAAAATGAAATTTTTAACTTTTGGTGAAATTATGCTGAGGCTGAAGTCTCCCGGTAATGAAAGATTTTTCCAAAGTCCTCTCATGGAAGCAACTTTTGGAGGAGGAGAAGCCAACGTTGCTATATCTCTTGCAAATTTCGGGATGGATACTGCCTTTATGACTGTTC
>JBASLQ010000610.1:0-2478 GCA_049656425.1 Sedimentibacter sp. | reverse complement strand
ACACAGCTTTTCTTCCTATTGAATTTTCAGATGGAGAAAAAACATAATCTTTGTACTTATAATAAGTGCTTCTGCTTATACCTACATTTTTTACTGCTTCACTTATACCTTTAACACTGCCGTTGTTGATTAAATTACGTGCTTCTATTACTTTTTCATAAACATCCGGCAATATTTTTTTACTTACAATCAAATATTTTTTTAACATATATCCACCTCTCAAATTTTATTACGAGTAATCAATACTATAAAATTTCTACAATTGCACCTTTTTTATCAGTTTGAAGAAATTTTATTTCCCAATTATGTTCTAGTTTCATTATACTGTTTTTTATTCTGTTTGTAAAATCAGAATTTTCAATTATATTCATTAATGTTGGTCCTGAACCGCTGATAAAAAGTGCAGTCGTACCATTTTCAATACAAATTCTTTTAACTTCATCACATTCATGGATGAGTATCTTTCTGTATTTGTGATGCAGTTTATCCTTAAGGGAAACATTAATAATATCAAAATCTCCATTTTCCAATGCTTTAAGAAGCACTGCAACTCTAGATACATTAAAAACAGCATCTTTATAAGATATTTCCTGCGGAAGAAGCTTCCTTGCCTCACATGTAGATGTTTCAAAATCAGGTATTAATGCACAAAAATATAACTTTTCGCTTATATTGTATTTCATGCAATATGGCTTTTCTTCATCCACAATAGATGCAGTCAATCCCCCATATACAGCCGGTGCAATATTGTCAGGATGTCCTTCAATATCAACGGCTATTTTAAAAAGCTCGTCCTGTGAAAGTCCGCCGTTATACAATGCATTTGCACCGTAAACTCCTCCGACAATGCAGGCAGAACTGCTTCCAAGGCCTCTTGATACCGGTATTTCAGTTTCCATTGTAATTTTTAATCCTTTTACAGCTGCTCCGATTTTTTTTGCAGTGCAATTAAATGCCTTATAAACCAAGTTGTTTTCATCTCTATAAATATCAAGACATCCCTCTATTGTTAAGCCTTCTTCTATTTCTTCAAATGTATAAGTATTGTACATTTGAAGAGCCAGCCCCAACGTGTCAAAACCAGGTCCAATATTTGCGGTTGTAGCTGGGACAATTACTTTTACCATGTTAATTCTCCAATCATTCTGCTATTTTTCTTACGTAGTTTTCCATTTTATTCGATTCGCAAACTTCTGTATGCAGCACAGTTTTGTTTTCAAGTCCTTGCAAATTATCAGGTATTTTTACTCCGGTTTTTTTTGAAAGTTCCTGCATAATTTCAAATTCATTATTTGCTTCATCTTCAGAATTTCCATAAAGTGATTCATAAACACTTCTTGAAAATTTATAAGGGCTTGCAGTAGAAAGAACAACGCTTACAGTTTTATCATTAGTTTCTTTTCGGTAATCTTCAAGAGTTTTGTAAGCAACAGCTGTGTGAGTATCAAGCACGTATCCTTCATTAAAGAAAGTTTCTTTTATAGTTTTTTCTGTATCTTCCTTGAAAACACATCCTGCATAAAATTCTTCATTAATTATTTCCTTCATATCACTGCTTATTTCATACTTTCCATCTTTGTTAAGCTGCTCCATGTATGTTTTTACAGTTTCATTATCTTTGCCGCTTATATAATACAATAATCTTTCAAGATTGCTTGAAACAAGTATGTCCATTGAAGGAGAAATTGTTTTATAAAATTTTCTGTTTTTATCATAAATTCCTGTTTTTATAAAGTCATATAAAACATTGTTTTCATTTGAACCGCATATTAACTTGTTTATAGGAAGTCCTAATTTTTTTGCATAATATCCAGCTAAAATATTGCCGAAATTTCCTGTTGGAACTGAGAAATTTACTTTGTCCAGCATTTTAATTGCACCATTTTCCACCAGCTTCATATAAGAGTAAAAATAATATACTATCTGAGGAACTAGTCTTCCAATATTTATAGAATTGGCAGATGAGAACATTTTATTATTTTCAGCAAGGTCATTGTGCAGTTTTTCATTTGCAAATATATTTTTAACTCCTGTTTGAGCATCATCAAAGTTCCCTTTAATGGCACAAACATAAGTATTAGATCCTTCTTGTGTAACCATTTGAGCTTTTTGTACCTGACTTACTCCTCCTTCAGGATAAAAAACTACAATTTTTGTTCCTTTTACATCCTTGAATCCTTCTAAAGCAGCTTTTCCTGTATCTCCGGAAGTAGCTGTGAGTATTATGACTTCTCCTTTTATATCATTCATATCATAAGAAGCTGTCATTAAATGAGGCAATATTGATAAAGCTACATCTTTAAATGCAGATGTGGGTCCGTAAAACAACTCTGCAACATACGCATTTCCCACTTTAACAACAGGAGTAATCTCACTTGTGCTGAATTTATCAGTGTATGCATTTAAAACACATTCTTTTATTTTTTCTTTAGGAAAATCATCAAGCATAGTACTCAATATTAACTCAGCTATTTCTGT
>JBASLQ010000609.1:0-3926 GCA_049656425.1 Sedimentibacter sp. | reverse complement strand
GTCTTGCCCTGGCTATAGCCAAATCGCCTTCTTCAACATCATCTGTAATTGTTGATCCGCAGGCAACATATCCGCATTTTTCTATATTTACAGGTGCTACCAAATTAGAATTGCTTCCAATAAATGCTCCATCCCCTACAATTGTCTTGTTCTTTTTCTTGCCGTCATAATTGACAAACACTACACCGCAACCTATATTAACACCTTTTCCAACCTCAGCGTCTCCTATGTACGACAAATGAGATGATTTGGAGTCATCCCCTATGGTTGATTTCTTAATTTCAACAAAATCACCTATTTTAACATTTTTGCCAAGATTGCTGCCTGGTCTTAAATATGAAAACGGACCTCCTGTAGTTCCTTCATCAATTGATGCTTCAATTACTTTTGAACTTTCAACAGTTATATTATTCTTAATAACTGAATTTATTATTCTTGCGTTTGGTCCTATTATGCAATGAGAACCAATGGATGTTCCTTCTTCTAAAAATGTTCCGGGATAAATTACAGTATCATTTCCAATGATAACAGAATCTTCTATGTATGTATTTTCAGGATCAATAATAGTGACTCCTGATACCATGTGTCTTTTGTTTATGCGCTCCTGCATTATTTTTGTAACTTCAGCAAGCTGCACCCTGTCATTGACTGCTTTTATATCAGTTGCATCCTCTAGTATCCATCCTCCGATTTTGAATCCTTCTTTATTTAAAACCTTAATTGTATCAGTAAGGTAGTATTCATTTTGAGAATTATCAGTATCGATTTTATCAAGAGCATTTTTTAATAATTTTCCTTTAAAACAATATATTCCAGTGTTTATTTCTTTTACTTTCTTAATTTCTTCTGATGCATCTTTTTCTTCAATTATATTGCTTATTGATGAATCAGCATTTCTCACGATTCTTCCATAACCTTTTGGATTATCAAGATAAGATGTCATAACTGAAGCAGCATAATTATTTTCTGTATGATATTTTATAAAATCTGTCAATGTTTCCTGTCTTATTAACGGACCGTCTCCACAAAGAATTACAACAGTATCATCGTCATTAATGAAAGCTCTTGCAACCATGACTGCATACCCTGTACCATATGGTGCGCCGTCTCCTATTGGTTGTTCTACTGTTATTACTCCTAAATCTTTAATATTGTGTCCAACTTTTTCTTTTCCATGTCCAAGAACCACAATATTTTTTTCTATTCCTGATCTTTGAGCAGCTTCTACAACATATTTAATCATTTCTTTTCCGCAAACTTTATGTAATGTTTTTGGAACATCTGATTTCATTCTTGTACCTTCACCGGCTGCTAAAATAATCGACATATTCATAATATTTCTCCTCGTCTAGTAATACTGAGTTATTATATATCATATTATGTATTAAGTCAAAAAAAAGTTTCGTGCATAATAAAAGGGCCTCATAAAAAGACCCATAAACTGTTGATCCGCCAATCATCAGTTTTGCGTTACAAAATAGCTGCTTCTTCAGCATGTTCGCCTTCTTCTGCACGCTTTTCTTCATAAGCCTTAAACACAGCTTCTGCTACAAGATTTCTTGTCTCAGAATTAATTGGATGAGCTATATCCTTAAACTCTCCATCAGGCATTTTTCTGCTCGGCATTGCAATAAACAATCCTTCTTGCCCTTCAATTATCTTAATATCATGTACCACGAAGCAATCATCAAAGGTAACGGAAACGATTGCCTTCATTTTGCCCTCTGAGTTAATTTTTCTTACTCTAACGTCCGATATTTTCACGTTGTCACCACCTTCCCCCAAAAGATTATGTCCAATTCAACTCATTATACTATATTAATCAAATAAATGCAAAAAAACATTTCTATTTTTGAATAAAAAAATGTGAAATTATTTTAACAATTTATAATTAGGTTCAATTTCGACAATTCCGTCCTTTTCATTTATCTTATTTAAAACTAAAAGTGACAAATAATTATCCACAAGTTTCTTTTCCGGTTCTTTTGTTTCTATTACAACAGCAGTACCAACAACTTCTGCATTAAATTCTCTCATCATATCAGCCATACCTTTGCAGGTTCCGCCACCCTTCATAAAATCATCAACAATCAATACTTTCGAATTTTCTTTTAATGATCTTCTTGACAACGACATGGTCTGAATATTTTTTGAAGAACCTGAAACATAATTAATGCTTACTGTTGCTCCTTCAGTTACTTTGTTGTTACGTCTGATTACTGCAACAGGAACATTTAACTTTTGCCCAGTCATAATAGAAACAGGTATACCCTTTGTTTCAACAGTAATTATATAATCGATTTTTATATTGCAAAATTCAGAAGAAATAATTTTTGCGATGTTTGTAACAATATTGGGATTATTGAATATATCTGTCATATAAATAAATCCGCCTGGCAATATTCTGTTTTTTTGAGAAAACAAAACGCACAAATCTGACAATATATCCTTTTTATCTTTAATACCAATAATAGGTATAAAAACAGCTCCTCCAGATGCACCTGAAATAGTTTCAATTCTTCCGTAATCCAGTTGAGAAACAAGTTCTTTTACTATAGCCACATCTTCACTTATTGTAGATTTTGCTGCATTGAAAACTTCAGAAAAATAGTTATATGAAAATATATAGTTTGGTTTTTCTGCGAAAATTTTCATTAATGCACCGATTCTTTGATTTCTTTTATATTTTTTCATATTATCTCCATACGAATGTTTTATAAAATTATACAGCAAATGTTCGTATAATTCAAGATATTGTTTTAATTATGCAATTAAATTAATATTTCAAATACTTTTTCTGATTTTTACCAAAAACCAGTCATAACCTACTTCAGCTGTCAATATTGCTGAAAATATAATTACAAATGCTATTAATGTAACAAATGAATATTTCTCAGCTAAAAATATTACACCAAACAAACTTCCCACTACAGATTCTAAACTAAGAATAATTGCTGCATGAGTAGTTGAAGTATATTTCTGTCCAATAGTCTGCATTAAAAAGCATAACATTGTAGTAACCAAACTTAAATACAACATGCTTGCAATTACAAATCTTATAAAAAGCAACTGCACTGTTGTAAATAATTCAAGTGCTACTTTAGTTACTGCAAAACCTGTCCCCAAAAAAAAAGCCACAAAAAAGCATTAAATCGGCTTGTCTAGCTGTTAAATCTTTCATAAATTCCTCCCGTTGCTGTCAATAAAGTAAAGAGCGGTTCAATATTACTACAATATTAAGCTTTAATTAAGCTGCCCTCCGGCATATATTATGGATTTTTCCGCTAAAACTTCCATAGGATTAATAAACGGTCCTTCAAATTTATATAAATATTGAGCAGATGAAAGTTCTGTGCATCCTAAAAGGAATGTATCTGCTCCCCGGCCCTTAAGTTCTTCTACACACTCAAATAACAAATCTGTTCCATGGTCATAATTTCCGCTTTTAATAATATCATAAATAAATTTCATTAACTTTTCTTGAGTTTTTTCAGGCACAATAGTTTTAATGCCTAATTTTGAATAATAATTTTCATAAATTTTAGATTTTATTGTACCATCCGTTGCCAATACGCCTACTACAGTATCACTGCCATATTTGTCATATGTATATTTTACAGTTTCTTCCGGCATGTTTAAAAATGGAATATTTACACTTTCTTTTATTATGTCAATAAAATAATGAGCTGTATTGCAAGGCATTATTAAAAAATCCGCTCCGCCGTTTTCAAGTATTTTCGCAGATTTAATTAATTCAACTGTAGGATTTTCTCCATTTTCTATTATTGCTTTTGTTCTGTCCGGTATATTAGTATTGCTGTCTATTAATACATGTACATGATCCTGGTCTTTTGCAGACTTAGTTCTTAAAACTATTCTTTCATATAAATGTACTGTTGCAAGAGGTCCCATGCCTCCTATAATTC
>JBASLQ010000608.1:0-4898 GCA_049656425.1 Sedimentibacter sp. | reverse complement strand
ATGATAAAAACTATATAGATATATTTCTTAAAGATTTTGAATTTTACATATTGAAGACAGCCCATAAAGTAACCGGCAAATATATAACGAAAAGTGATGACCAGTGGTCTGTTTCACTATCAGCTTTTAATGAAGCGGTACAAGCTTATTCTTATGAGAAAGGTTCATTTTTATCATTTTCAGAAATGGTAATAAAAAGACGTCTTTATGATTACATAAAAAAGCAATCAAAATATTTTTGTGAAGTAACAATAAATCCATTTTTATTTGAAAGTGATGCAGAGGAAGAAGATATTACAATGAAACATGAGTTAATGAGCAAAGTAGCAATAAAAGAAGAAAATGATGCAAAATTGGAAATTGATGCTATATCCGATATTTTAAGCGAATATGGATTTTCTTTTTTCGATTTGGTTTCTGTATCACCCAAAGCACAAAAAACTAAGATTGTTTGTGCAAAAGCAATTTTATTTTTATCGCAAAATACTATATTAATGAATGAGATTAGAAAATCTAAATTGCTGCCAATGAAAGTTATTGAAAATAAATTAGAGCTACCCAGAAAATTATTAGAAAGACATAGAAAGTATATAATAGCTGGAGCGGAGATAATGTCCGGAGATTATCCCATACTATCAGACTATTTGAAATTTGTTAGAGAGGAACTTTAAAAGTGAAATACATCGTATTAGAGATAAATGGTAAAGAAGCGGCGGTCCTATCTGACAATGGAGCCGTTACAAAAATAAAAAACAAACATTATGAAAAAGGACAGGTGGTAAATATGAAAGAAAACAATAAAATGAGATTTATAGCAAAAGCAGGCAGCATTGCTGCATTATTGGCAATTACAGCAGTAAGCGGATTTGCTTATACAAATCCTACAAGCTATGTAAGTTTGGATGTTAATCCTTCAATAGAATATTCTGTGAATGCATTTGATAGAGTTGTTTCTGTTACAGCTGTAAATGACGATGGTGAAGCTATAACAAAAGATCTTGACTTAAAAAATGAAAAAATAACAAAAGCTATTCAAAAAACAGTAGATAAACTAATAGAAGAAGGTTATATTACAGAAGATGATAATGCAGGTATTATAATAGCAATATCTAATTCAGACGAAGAAAAAGCAGAAAAATTAGCAGAAGAATTAGAAACAAATACTCAGGAATACATGAATGAAAAAGGTGAAACTGCAAAAGTTGAAGCAGAAGCAGTTGGCAAAGAAAGAGTTGAAGAAGCAAAGGCTATGGGAGTTACTCCTGGAAAATTAAACCTGGTTCAAAAATTAGTAGCAAGTTCTGATGATGCTGATGAAATTGATGTTGAGGAATGGCTTAATAAATCAGTAAAAGAAATAAACAAAACTATTAATGAAAACAGAAAAGCTTTAAAAGACAAAGAAATAACTGAAATAACTGAAATAGATGAAGACGAAGATTTAGATGAAGAAAATATTGAAAATGAAGAAACGGATGATGAAGATAGTACAATTGATATAGAAAATAAAGTTAAAAATGAAAATAAGCCAGTAAAAGAAAACATAGCAAAAGAATCAAATGAAAATAAACCTGAAAAATTAGAAAAAGATAATAATGAAACAGTTGAAGAAGTGGAAGATGAATTAGAAGAAGCAGAAGATGATAAAGAAGATGATGAAGCAGAAGATGACGAAGAAGATGATGATATAAATACAGAAAAAGAAGTAAAAACAAAGAAAAATAATTAAGCAACTTTGAGGACAGACCAGTCAGTGAAGGTTGGTCCTTTTTTTATCCACTAAAGTTTAAAAATTTAATAGTATAAATTTAATTTGATATTCATAATTTTCTTAAATTATTAGTAAAAAATACTCATCTGTGGTATAATAATACAAATTAATAAATAGAAAATTGAAAGGTAATAAAATAATGGACTTTAAAAATCTAGGAATAAATGAAAATATAATAAATTTATTAAAAGCTTCAGGAATTACAATACCAACACCTATTCAGGAGCAATGTATAAAAATAATTAAAGAAGGAAAAGATGTAATAGCAGAAGCACAAACAGGAACAGGCAAAACACTGGCATTCTTGCTGCCTATTTTTGAAAACATATCTCCTGAGCTGGGAAATGTTCAGTCGTTAATCATAACACCAACTCGTGAACTGGCTATTCAAATAACTGATGAAGCCATGAAATTAAAAAAAGCCAAAGATATAAATATCCTGGCTGCATATGGCGGAAAAGATATTGACTCTCAAATAAAAAAGCTGAGCGGTGGCATTCATATGATTATTGCCACACCGGGCAGACTTTTGGATCACATCAGAAGAGGAACTGTAGATTTAAGCAAATTAAAAACAATGGTTATAGATGAAGCGGATCAAATGCTGTTAATGGGATTTAAAAGTGAAGTTGAAGATGTAATAAAGGAAACACCAAATACAAGACAGACATTATGTTTTTCAGCAACAATTAATTCAGATGTTAAAAAGCTTGCATACAAATATATGAAAAATCCTATATCAATTTCAGTACATAAAGAAAGTGTAACTCTTGATAATATTAAACAACAGGTTGTTGAAACTACAGACAGAAATAAACAAGATGCATTGTTCAGTGTATTGGACCAAGACAGACCTTTTATGGCAATAATATTTTGCAGAACAAAAGTTAGAGCTGACGCATTGGAAGAAGCAATGCAAACAAAAGGTTATAATTGTGAAAAGCTTCATAGTGACATACTTCAAAATAAAAGAGAACGAATTATGAAATCTTTTAGGAAAGGAGATATCCAGTATCTCATTGCTACAGATGTAGCTGCAAGAGGGCTGGATATCAGCGGTGTAGGGCATATATATAATTATGACATACCTGAAAATGCAGAGTCATATATTCATCGTATAGGCAGGACCGGCAGGGCAGGCGAAACAGGTTATACCTGTTTATTTGTTGCACAAAGAGATATGAATATATTAACTGAAATAGAAAAAGCAATTGGCATTAAAATAGCAAGAAGAATTGTTAAATAAAAAGGAATAGTTAATAATATTAATAATTCCTTTATGGCAGCTCCTTTAGCCCATAATGAGCAACCATGGCAATTTATTGTTATAAAAGATAAAATGATAAATCAAGAATACATTTCAATAGGAGGTAGGAGTCTATATGGAAAAAACTTTAGTACTAATTAAACCGGATGCAGTTAAAAGAAAATTAATGGGTGAAATAATCTCAATATATGAAAAAAATGATTTGCATATAACAGCCATTAAAATCATTAAACCATCTGAAGAAACTGCAAAATTGCATTATTTCGAACATAAAGATAAGCCGTTCTTTTTAGAACTTGTAAGATTCATTACAAGTGGGGAAGTGTGCGCTATTATTATTGAAGGTGAAAATGTCATAGGTAAAGTAAGAAAAATAAATGGAGCAACTGATCCGTCTATTGCTGAAGAAGGTACAATAAGAAGACGTTTTGCTTTGTCAAAATCGGAAAATTGTGTTCATTCTTCTGATTCAAAAGAAAGTGCAGAACGTGAAATGAAAATTTGGTTTCCGGAAAATTTAGTTTTACAGCCAATCCATTAATATAATTGAGTATACTTGTGTTGATGAAGTGGCAAATGAGTAATTATAAATAAGGAAAGATTCCATGAAACTTCATAACCTAATTCTTCTGAAATTCCGCGGACAGGAACCATTACAACGCCTTCTTCATTTATGTAAGCAGATGGAACATCTATTACTATATCATCAACAATTATGTTAATCATTTCTGATTCCTGCTGTGACAATACAATTATTTTGTTTGGAGAAGTTTGAGCAGGAATACTCTTTGTTGTAAAGTCATAATGTTCCATTTGACAAATTATCCAGTTCTAATATTCTTGCTAATAATATAAAAATATAGTAATATTTCATTATGAACTATTATGTTGTATATATGGAGGTACCAATGAATGTGTTAATATTAAACTGCGGCAGTTCATCTATTAAATTTCAAATTGCAGAAATGCCGGAATATAATGTTGTTGTACAAGGCAGTGTTGAAAGAATTGGCCACGAAGATGCAGAATTCAAATATACAATAGGAAATAACACAAAAAAAGAAATATATCATGTAATGAATCATGAAGAAGGTATAAATGCAATTCTAGGTGCAATTTTTGAAAAAAACATTTTAGGAATAAATAAAAGTGATATTAGTGCAATTGGTCACAGAGTAGTGCAGGGGGGAGATAAACAAAATGTTTCTGTAATAATAAATCAAAACGTTATTGATTATATAGAAAGCATTAAGGACTTGGCGCCCCTTCACAATCCCAATCATTTAGCAGGAATTTATGCATGTCAAAAGCTGCTGCCTGATGTTTTGCAAGTAGCTGTTTTTGATAATGGATTTCATATGTCACTTCCTGAATCAGCTTATATTTATGGAATCCCATATGAATATTATGAAAAATACCATATACGAAAATATGGATTTCACGGAATTGCATTCAGGAGCATGGCTGAAGAAGTTGATAAAATAATAAATGATTCACACAAAAAATATAAAATTGTAAACATGATGCTTGGAAGCGGCACTACAGCCAATGCATTAAAATATGGCAAATCAGTTGAAGTGAGCACAGGATTTACTCCTCATGAAGGACTGATTCAATCAACGAGAGCAGGGGATATAGATGCTGCAGCTGTTTTATATTTAATGAAAAAAGAAGGTTTGTCTGTAGAGAAAGCAGATGAAATAATTAATAAAAATAGCGGCTGGAAAGGCTTATCCGGTATTAGCAACGACATGAGAGAAATATATGATGAAGCAGAAAAAGGCAATGAAAGAGCACAGCTTACAATAGATGCAGTATGCCACAGATTTAAAAAATATGTAGGAGCATACAGTGCAATTA
>JBASLQ010000607.1:0-1904 GCA_049656425.1 Sedimentibacter sp. | reverse complement strand
TACAAAGGCATTTACCAATTCTTCTCCAACTTTTTCCTTTACCATTTCAACTATAGGTTTCATTTCATCTCTGAAAGCTTTTTGTTCTTCTGGAGTTAATTCGATAACTTCATTTGTTGATTTCATTTCTTCTTCGAATTTAACATCATTTGCTTGAGCAATTTCTCTCATGAATCCAGTAGATTCTTTCATAGCATCTATTATAATTGTTTGGTATTCAGATGGTAGAGCATTAAAGTATTCTTCATTTATAAGAGGAATATAAGCTGAATATATGTGTTGTGTCTTAGTTATATATTTTTGTACTTCATGGAATTTTGTGGCATATATAAGTTCAAAAGGATTTTCCTGTCCATCAACTGTTTTTTGTTGAAGTGCAGTATAAAGTTCTCCGAAAGCCATAGGAGTTGGATTTGCACCCAACAATTTCCAAGCTGCCATGTGGATCTCATTTTCCATTGTTCTTATTTTCATTCCTGCTAAATCAGAAGGTTTTCTTATTGCAATCTTACTGTTTGTCAAGTTTCTAAAACCATTTTCCCAAAATGCAAGCCCTTTAATTTTGTATTCTGACAATGTACCAAGAAGTTCCGTTCCTGCTTCACCATCAAATTTTGCGTAAGCGCTTTCTCTGTCTGCAAACAAAAACGGTATATCCAATACATAGAATGCAGAATCAAAAGCTGCAAGAGGAGCTGTGGAAGGACATGCCATTGTAATGTTTCCCAGCTGTACTGCTTCTATTGCTTCTCTGTCTCCGCCAAGCTGCTGATTTCCGTAAATTTCAACAGTCATTTTTCCTTGTGACTTTTCTTCAACGATTTTCTTGAAATTTAACCAACCTTGGTGCATAGCTGTTGTTTCTGCCGCACCGTGTGCAATTTTTATTGTGTATGTTTCCGCAGCAGTACTTGTACCTTCCGTGCCCGGTGAAGTACCAACTGTACTTTCATCTTTAGAAGCACATCCAACAAACAAACTTAAACATAAAATAATTACTAAAAATAATACAGTTTTCTTTTTCATTCTTTCCTCCATTTATTGTTTGTTTTTATTTTTAACGATTTGAATTAAAATCGTTTGTAAAACGTTTACCAAATGCAATTGATGAAAATTTAAATTTTATCTCCACTGAGTATAAGTAAGAAAATGTTTGCCTTATGTTAGAAATTTAATTATTTTGCTTATAAGTTACTAGTTCATATGCAGTCCGCCGTTAATATCCAGATTTACGCCTGTTAAATATCTTGCATAATCTGAACACAGAAACATAATAACATCTGAAACATCCTCAGCTGTTCCTTTTCTTCCAAGAGGTACTTGACTTACATCTTGATTCAATTCTTTTGTCATTTCAGTATCTATATATCCAGGGGATACTGTATTTACATTTATCCCGTATGGTGCACCGCACTTTGCCAAAGATTTTGTAAGACAAATCACACCTGCCTTTGCAGCCGCATAATTAGCTCCAACCACAATGCCTCCTACTTCTCCGGCAACAGAACCAATGTTTACTATTTTGCCGTAATTATTTTTCTTCATAATATCCAGCACTGCCTGGCTCATAAAGAATGTCCCCTTTAAATCTATATCCATCATTCTATCCCATTCCGTTTCCGTCATATCCTCAATTCTTCTTATCTGTGTTATTCCGGCGCAGTTTATTAAAATATCAATTCTGGAATATTTGGAGATAATTAATTCAACAACATTTCTAATCTGTTCAACGTTTACAATGTCCAATCCAAATCCGTCAGCACTGCCTCCCTTTGATATGATTTCTTCCGCTCCAGCTTTTGCTCCAGCTTCATTTCTGTCAAGTGCAATTACGGTGGCGCCTCTTTGTGCTAAGCTTAAGCAGCATGACTTTCCAATTCCAGAAGCACCGCCCGTAATCACTG
>JBASLQ010000606.1:0-6064 GCA_049656425.1 Sedimentibacter sp. | reverse complement strand
CCATATACTATGTACTTCCCCTTTTGTATACCATCTGTTAAAATTGTATCTGTTTTCTTGTAAATTAATTTATACAAATTTAAGTCAACGGATACAATTTGATCTAATTCATTTTTTATCATTGACATAGTTTCAGTTTTGCTATTTAGCAAAGGTAATTCCATATTTCTGGTAATAGTTGAATTTGTGTTAATAATGAAAATGGCATTTTTTGATTTAATATTTTTTTCTATCAAAGCTTTTTCAATAGTTGCTGCAAGAGATTCAATATCAATGATTTTGCCATCATCTATATTTCCCGGTTCAACATCTAAAAAAAGACTTTTGTAAATTGTTAATGAAGAGCCGCTTTTCGATCCTTCTAATATTGTGATATTCCTGTTTTTAATTTCTACAGATAAAATTCTCCCCATGTCTTTACCTTCCTACATTAAATTGAAAATGCTCAAATACCAGTTAATTATTTGTGAACCAAAAAAGATATATGTTAAAGCAGATAAAGATATAAACGGTCCAAATGGTATTTCATCTTTTCTGCTTTTTACTTTCGTTGCTAATAATATTAATGAAATAACTGCTCCTGTGACGAAAGAAAATAAAGTTATAAACAAAACTCCCTTTACTCCAAATATCAGTCCTAATACTGCCATAAGCTTTATGTCTCCGCCGCCCATGGCATTTGTAACCATAGCTATTGAGAAAAACAGGACTAATCCAATTCCTAAACCTATTAATCTGTCAAATAATATTGGATTATCTGATATTATAAATATAATTCCTATTATTACCCCGGTAATATTTAAACCGTCCGGTATGATTTTATGTTTTATGTCTATGATGCTTATTGTTATAAGTAAACTTATTGTAAAACAATATAAAACTGATGTTAATGAAAAGCCGTATTTTAACGCTACAAACGCATACAGCACTCCGTTTAATAATTCTATAAGCGGATACTGCATAGAATATGGTGAACCGCAATATTTGCATTTGCCTTTATTTTTTATATAATTAACAACAGGCAGCATGTCTATGTAATTAAGTCTGTGCCCACAGCTCCCGCAGGAGGATGGTGGCTTGATTATTGATATTCCTGAAGGTATGCGGTAAATGCATACATTCAGGAATGAGCCTATGAATAGGCCGTAGATTAAAAATATTATTGTCATTGTGGTTTCCTAATGTTTGTTTTAGAAGGGCAAAGCCCTCCTCTTATTTTAGTTATTATACTTTATACTTAATTTATTGTAATACCGCTAACTGTTACATTACCATTAGCGTCTCTAGTTACAGTTAAATCATAAACACTTATACCCGTCTGACTTTGGAAATCAATATCATCAATATCTAAAGCACTTCCTGAAACTGAATCACTAGTTATTTCATAATGTTGTGCAAAATATAGTTCACCAGCTTTTTTTACCATTTCAACTGTTGATTTATCAGCATCAACCTTTGCCTGAGTTTGTACTCCCAAAAACCTCGGTACTGCAATTGCCATAATTATAGCAAGTACTGCCAATACTACAATCAATTCAATAAGTGTAAATCCTTTTCTGTCTTTTAATTTGTTAATCATTCTAAACATATCTCTTCTCCTCTTCTGTTTCTTATTTTATATTAATCTTTCAAGAATTATTTTAATTAATTATAATTCCAAATTTCTTGAAAGTTATATACTTTTCTGATATTTACCCTTTTCTTGTTTGGGTTAAACATTTTTCGACATATATAAGTCTAAGTAAAGATGATCCTTCGCTTACGCTCAGGATGACAACGTCTCACTTCTCTGGTTATTGCACGGTCTTAACCATGTCAAACATTGGTACTACCATTGCTATTACTATGAAACCAATTATTATTGCCATGAATACTATCATGAGTGGTTCTAACATTGTTGTTAGTCTGGTTACTGCTGTGTCTACTTCTTCATCGTAGAAGTCTGCAGTCTTGTCCAATATTTCTTCAATTGAGCCTGAGTCTTCTCCTATTTTTATCATAGAATGAACCATTGGAGGGAAAACTCCCTGCTGTTTTAATGGCTGTGACAAAGTAGAACCTCTTCGTACATCTTCTTTTGCTTCTAATATTTTGCTTGCTATGTATGCGTTGCCGGTTACTCCTGATACTGTATCTAAAGCCTGTAACAACGGCACCCCGCTGCCCATTAATGTTGCCAAAGTTCTTGTAAATCTGGAAGTAGCAACTTTCAAAACTAAATTTTTTACAACAGGTACTTTTAATTTATAATAATCTTGTTTGAATTGTACATTTGGATTTTTCTTTAATATTGATACTGCAAAGACTATTATCATAATACCTGCAACAAACAAATACCAATACTGTTTTAATGCATTGCTTATGTTTATTAAAACTTGTGTAATACCCGGCAATGGAACTCCGGAACTTGAATACATGTCCACAAAAGTCGGCATGATTGTTGTCAATAGAAAAACTACAACCGAAATACATACTACTGATAGTATAATCGGATATGTCATAGCACTTTTTACTTTGTTTTCTATTTTATATTCTTTTTCAAAGTGTGTTGACAATCTGTTCATTATAACATCAATGTTACCGCTTAATTCTCCAGCTTCTACCATGCTTATAAATATACTGGGAAATGATTCCTTGTGGTGGGATAAGCTTTCAGAAAAAGTGTTGCCTTTTTGCAAATCTTCATACATTTGACCGATTATTTTGCTTAAGTTTTTGTTTTCTGTCTGCTGTTTCAGTATTTCAAGGCTGTTTACTATAGTAACCCCAGCTTTTAGCATAGCATATAATTGTTTGCAGAATACTGCCAAATCCTTAGATTTTATTTTTTTTGTATTGAGCTTGCTTAAATCTATTGAGGATTCTGATTTTTTTATGTCTATTATAATGTATTTATTTTGCTTTAAATAGTCAATTACTTCTGCTTTTGATTCTGCATTGTGGTTTATTTTATGTTTTTTACCTGATTGATTCACAACATTACATTTGTAAGCTACCATAGTGACCTTCCTTTTTTTTAATGTGAACTCTCGCAGTCTTATATTTGTTTAATCACATAATCATAATCCATTGCTGATTTTAACAATGTTTGTCTTGATATCTTTTTTTCATTGTACATTTTCAGCAAACTTGAATCCATAGACTGCATACCGAATTTAGAACCTGTCTGTATTTGATTTTGTATTTGATGGGTTTTCTTTTCTCTTATTAAGTTCCTTATAGCCGGCGTTGAAACCATTATTTCAACAGCTGCAAGTCGCTTTTTTTCTTCTATGTCAAGTACTAACTGCTGTGATATAACTCCCTCTAACACGTTGGCCAGCTGTATAACAACTTGTTGTTGCTGGTGAGGGGGAAATACATCTATTATACGGTCTATAGTCTGAGCAGCTCCTGTTGTATGGAGAGTTGAAAATACAAGGTGTCCTGTTTCTGCAGCCGTCAGTGCTATGTCCATTGTTTCTAAATCTCTCATTTCACCTAATAGAATAACATCCGGGTCCTGCCTTAAGCATGAGCGCAGACCTGATACAAAGGACTTGAAATCACTCCTGAATTCACGTTGATTCACAATACTTTTGTTGTGTTTATGCAAGTATTCTATGGGGTCCTCCAAAGTTATAATGTGGCATTTTCTCTCATGGTTAATAATATTGACCATTGATGCCAATGTTGTTGATTTTCCGCTTCCGGTTGGTCCTGTAACTAATATCAGCCCTCTTTGTTTTTGTGTAAAATCATACAGCACATCAGGCATATTAATTTCCTTTAATGTTGGAATCTCCATTTGCACAGCACGAACTGCTATGCAATAGCTTCCTCTTTGTTTGAAAATATTTATTCTAAATCGTCCTAAATTTTGAATTGCATAGGACATGTCATAATCGCCAACATCATTTATTTCTTTTATTTGTTCTTCTGTAGTAACTTGCCTAACTAAGTTTTCAGTATCTGAAGGTGTTAACTTATAATTTCCTGCATATATTAAAACACCATTGACCCTGTAAACAGGAGTGCATCCTACAGATATATGTAAATCTGAACCTTTCATTTCCATTAGTTTATACAGAAGCTCATTTATGTCCATAATTCCCCCATTAATATTAATTTAATCTAATTTATAAACAACTTGTGAATATTCCTCAATAGTTGTAACTCCTGACAAAACTAACTCTTTACAATTATGCTTAAGAGATTTCATTCCGTCCTTCTCAGCAATTCTTGATATTTCATCCATGCCCTCTCCGCATTGTATAGCATCTCTGACATTTTTATTCACTTTTAATATTTCATGAATGGCAATTCTTCCGCTGTATCCGGTATAATAACATTTAGGGCATCCTTTGCCTTTATGTAATTTAACATTTCCCTGTACTTCCAGCAAATTTTTTTCAACATCACTTGCTTCATATTCAGTTTTACAATTAGAACAAACTCTTTTCACTAGTCTTTGAGCAACTATTCCTCTTACTGAAGCTGCTACTAAAAAAGGCTTAACACCCATATCCTGCAAACGCATAATTGTAGATGGCGCATCATTTGTATGTATGGTTGAAATAACAAGGTGGCCTGTTATAGCTGCTCTTATAGCAATTTCTGCAGTTTCCTCATCTCTAATTTCTCCTACCATTATAATGTCCGGGTCCTGTCTTAAAATTGACCTTAAACCTGTTGAAAACAACAGCCCTGCTTTTGTATTTACTTGAACTTGATTTATACCTTCTATTTTGTATTCCACCGGATCTTCAACTGTTATAATATTTTTATTTGCTTTATTAAGTTCGTTTAGTGCTGCATACAATGTTGTGGTTTTACCGCTGCCTGTTGGTCCTGTAACTAAAATTACTCCGTTGGGAGCTTCAAGTATAGAATTAAACATTTCCATATTTTCCTGTGTAAAACCAAGTTCTTTTTTAGTTTTAAGGAAATTTCCTCTGTCCAAGAGACGCATTACTATTTTTTCTCCATAAACAGTTGGCAAAACTGAAATTCTTAAATCTATTGCTGAATCATCTATTTTTATTTCAATTCTACCATCTTGAGGCAATCTCTTTTCTGCAATGTTCATTCCTGCCATTATTTTCACTCTTGTTATAATAGCAGATTGTGTATGCTTTGAAGGTGTTAGAATTTCTTGTAAATCACCATCTATTCTAACTCTTACTCGCAACCTGTCTTCTAACGGCTCAATGTGAATATCACTTGCTCCCATTTTTAAAGCTTGTCTCATAAGTGAGTTTATAAGTCTTACAACCGGTGAATTGCTTACATTTATATCTGTTTCTTCATCTATTACACCAAAATCTTCATGATTAAGATTTTCTTTATTAAAATCTTCAACAGCCTTTTCCGCACTTCGCCTGCCCATATATTTTTCTATGGAATTAGATATCTGGACTTTTGTAGCAAGAACCACTTCTGCTTTCTTGCCTGATTCCATTTCAATATCTTCTATATCAAAAATATTCAAAGGTTCACTCATTGCAACAAGTAGTTTATCATTAATGATTTTCAATGGAATAGAATTAGTTCTTTTGGCTAACTTTTCTGATATTAATTTTGTTGCATCTATACTTATATGATAATTATCTAAATTAACAATTTCCAGTCCCAGCTGCTCAGATAAAGTGAGCATAACTGTTCTTTCCGTTACAAAATGTTTTTCTACTAATATTTCACCGAGCTTTTTGCCGCTTCCAGTTTGAGATTTAAGTGCTTCGTTTAATTGTTCCTGTGTTATTTCCTTTTTTTGCAGTAGAATATCCCCAAGTTTTGCAGCTTTACTAGATTTATTCATAATTTCTCCTTTGATGTATAAAAATAACACTAATTGTTTTAAAATGTCGATTTATAAATAACAATATTTCAGCTTATTATATTTCAATCTGCAAAATTTGTCAAATAAAATATAAGCTTTATGTATGTAAAATCTGTTAATTTTCTATGTAAAGTAATACTTCCATAAAACAATATTACAAAAGGAAATTATGGAGTAATTCCCCTCTTCACAGAACATCTTTCAGGAATCATTATACATTAAATTTATTTAGTATTTATTGTATAC
>JBASLQ010000605.1:0-2204 GCA_049656425.1 Sedimentibacter sp. | reverse complement strand
GGATGACGTGTGGCTGCCTGATAAAATTGACATAACCTATAAAAAAATGAAGGAAGCAGAGTTAGAAAATAACAATCTTCCAATATTGATTCATACTGACTTGAAGGTTGTAGATGAGAATTTGAATTTAATTGCTGATTCATTGATGGAGATGCAAAACTTAGATAGTTCAAGAGATAAAATAAACAGCTTGTTAGTGCAAAATATAGTTACCGGTTGTACAGTTATGATAAACAGAAATTTACTTAATTATATAAAAGAAAAGCCAGAGAAAGTCATTATGCATGACTGGTGGCTTGCTCTAGTTGCATCAGCGCTTGGAAAAATTGTTTTTATAGATACACCCACTGTGCTCTATAGGCAACATGATGACAATGATGTTGGAGCTAAAAATGTAAACAGTTCAAATTATATATTAAATAGACTTGGAAATATAAAATTAATCAGAAAATCTTTGCTTGACACGTATATTCAATCAGGTGAATTATTGACTGTAATTGGAGACTATGCAGATAAATCAAATTATGATATAATCAATCAATATTCAAGCTTGCTTAACCTCAACAAGCTTAAAAAGATACGTATTTTAAAAAAATATGGGTTTTGGAAAAATAGCTTTGTAAGAATTTTAGGACAAATACTCTTTTGTTAAATAATATATGGAGACACTATATGGAAAAGATACTTATAACAGGATGCAACGGACAGCTTGGATTAGAATTACAAAATAAATTAAAAGATAAATATGAATTGATATTGACAAACAGGTCAAATCTGGATGTTACTAAAATCATAGAAACTGTTGAATTTATAAGAGGAAAAAGACCATCCGTCATAATTAATTGTGCTGCTTACACTGCAGTAGACTTATGTGAAGAACATGAAGATGATGCATATAAATCAAATGCCATAGGACCTAAAAATCTTGCTATTGCAGCTAAAGAAGTAAATGCAAAGCTTGTTCACATATCTACAGACTATGTATTTGATGGTGATGGTATAAAAGATGATAACAATATATTGCGTCCATATGATGAATCAGACAAAACGAATCCTCAAAGTGCATATGGAAGAACTAAATTGCAAGGCGAAAAATTTGTAGCAGAAAATATGAATAAATATTTTATAATCAGGACAGCATGGCTCTACGGAGAAGGTAAAAATTTTGTAAGGACAATGATAAATCTATCCAGGACAAATAGTGAAGTTAAAGTTGTAAATGACCAAATAGGCAGCCCGACCAGTACTATAGAATTAGCAAACATGATAGAAAAGCTAATAGAGACAGAAGAATACGGAACATACCACGGAACCTGTGAAGGCTACTGCAGCTGGTACGATTTGACCCTGGAAATATATAAATTACTGAATATTCAAACAAAGGTAATTCCTGTGACTACAGAGGAATTTCCAAGACCGGCTAAAAGGCCTAAATATTCAGTGCTGGAAAATAAAAAGTTAAATGAATTAAGCATTTATAGATTTAAATCATGGCAAGAAGCTTTAAAAAACTATTTAGATGAAGAATTTATGAACCAATAAAAGGAGTATGTAAAATGAAGGGAATTATATTAGCAGGCGGGTCCGGTACTCGACTGTATCCGGTAACACAACCAATATGCAAGCAATTGCTGCCAATTTATGATAAACCAATGATTTATTATCCTTTGTCCACTCTCATGCTTGCCGGGATTAGAGATGTTCTTATTATATCTACAGAAATAGACACTCCAAGTTTTCAAAGACTATTTGGAGATGGGAGTCAGTTAGGGTTAAATATATCATATGAAGTTCAAAAATCTCCAAACGGACTTGCAGAAGCCTTTATTATAGGTGAGAAATTTGTTGGAAATGATAAGGTAGCATTAGTTTTAGGGGACAACATATTCTACGGCAGAGGATTTACAAAGACATTAGAAGCTGCAGCCAAAAATGAAGATGGAGCAGTCATATTTGGGTATTATGTCAAAGACCCTACTTCATATGGAGTCGTTGAATTCGACAAAGATGGTAATGCTGTATCAATAGAAGAAAAACCAAAGAACCCAAAATCAAATTATGCAGTTCCAGGTTTGTATTTTTATGATAATGATGTAATTGAGATAGCAAAGAATATTAAACCTTCTGCAAGAGGTGAACTGGAAATCACAACGGTAAATGATGTGTATCTTCAAAACGAAAAACTAAAGGTTGAAGTATTTGGC
>JBASLQ010000604.1:0-2443 GCA_049656425.1 Sedimentibacter sp. | reverse complement strand
TAACTCAGAAAAGGCAGAAAATGCAAGCAATGCAGCTTGTCTCTGACGACCTTCATCAGTCTGCTGAATTTTTTTAAACTGTAAAACAGCCATGTATTTTCCGCCGCCTGACGAATGTGCATAAACATTTAAAAGCCTGCCTGGCATAGCTTTTTCAACCATTTGGATTATACTTGCTTCTGTTGGAATTCCAGCCATATTTACATGTTCTTCACTAGGCCCTATTACAGTTTGCATAATTGGGTTTAAGCGATGAGTAACTGCCTTTATTTTTATCAATGGCACTTGTGCGACTGCATCACCGGTATAGCCTGGAAATTCAGGCATAGCCTTTCCGGTATTCGTGTTTTGATCTTCTCTTACATATGCTCCCGGAATCAATTCACCTTCGATAACATATTCAGCATTAGCAATAGCTTTTTCATTTATTGTTAAACACTGTACAAGTTCAACAGCTTCATTCCTAATCGCTCCTGCTATGCTTAACTCATTAAATCCAAGAGGAGTAGTTGGTGGTTCAAAGCAAGATGATATTTCTATCGCAGGATCAACTCCAATGCTTATTGAAATAGGAAGTGGTTTCCCTGCCTTTTCTGCTTTTTCCCTGAATACTCCTAAATGACGTGCTCCTGGAACAAAATACATTGATATTTCATCTTTGCTTTGTAAACATAAGCGATGTATTGTAACATCTGATTCTCCGGTTTCTATATCTGATGCATAGCACATGCCCATAGTTATATAAGGACCTGCATCTTCTTCTGTATTCGTTGGTGCAGGAACAAGCTTTCTTATATCAAATCCGGGCTCATCTGCATAATGAACTATTTCCTGGCATTTCGCTTTTTCATTAGCAATTGTAATTGGATCTATTGGATTTTTAACCGACTCGTTCAAAAAAAAACCCAAACGTTCCGGTTTAGTGTTGAGCATTAAACCCACTCTTTCTCTGCTTGCTAAAAGGCCAATAATTACCCTTGCATCTTCATGACCAATTACATTGTTAAAAATCATGGCAGGCCCTAATTGTGTCGGTCGCATAACCGTTCCGCCGGCACCTACATGGCGATATACTCCAGATAATTCAGCCATGGGATTTACTGGTTCATCTGTCTCAATTATTTGTCCCGGAACTGATTTTAATAATTCAATTGCAGAACGCAAATCTGTTACTTTTATCACACTATACCTCCAGAATTCAAAATATAATTTTTAATAAAGAATTACTAATGTACATGTTAGAGTATATAGTTACTATACAGTCAATAATAATTTTAAAATTTTTCTACAGGAATTTGCAGCTGGCAAAAATCCACATCCGTACTGTTTTTATAAAAAGTTGTATCAAGTATGCATGCATCTATTATATTTCCTGTAACAATATAGTTATTGCTGCGAATCCATTCTAAAAGTTTGAATAAAAATTCTGTTTCATAGGGCATACCGTATTTGTACATACTCACATATTTTCCTGCAGGCAATGTAATAATATAGTCAGCTTCAATATCATCAACATCATTGATATTGACAATCATATAAACTCCGGAACCTTCAAGAATATTATTTTTTCCTATACTGTTTTTCAAAATAATCGTTCCAAAATCATTAGAAGGCAATATACCATGTTGTTCCAGTGTATTCCAGGCTTTCATCATAGTTATGTGCAGTTCTTCCTTGCATATTTCATTTTCATAAGGAAAAAAAACAGCCTTTCTTTCAGAAAAATTCTCTATTGTTGGTAAATATAATTCTTCATTGTTGTCATTTATATTAACTTTTTCATAAGCAATTAATTTGTTTTCAATTGATTCAAGTGTTATTGATAAATTTTGTATTTCTGCATTTATATAATCCTTGTGAAATTGTAAAAGAGAAATAGCAGTTGTAAGATTCTTGTTTTTTATATAATCTTTAATTTCATCAAGCTTAATTCCGGCAGATTTAAGATAGCATATTTCTCTTAAAAAAGGAATTTGATTGAAGCTGTAATACCTATATCCATTTTCGTCAACCCTTTCTGGTTTAAACAGGTTTATTTTGTCATAGTATATAAGTGTTTGTCTTGAAATATTATGTATTCGAGCCATTTCACTAACTGATAAATATCTTTTCAAAATCAATTCTCCTTAATTAATTTTTATAAATTTCACATTGCCAATATTAATCTTACCAGTAAATTATAGTATTTTCCACATTTAAAATAATAAATGTTAAAAAACAAAAACCCTCTATTTAATTTACCATAGAGAGTTTCATTATCATAAAATTTTTTATATATTTAAAATATTCAGCTTTTAAAATATAAGCTGTATACATTTAACAATTGCAACTATAACTCCTATAATTATTGCTGGAATAAGCAGAAATCCTATGCCCAAAGGTATCAGCAGCATTATGAGAACAAAGCCAATTACTGCTCCCAAAATTGTAAAAATTATTTTAA
>JBASLQ010000603.1:0-4739 GCA_049656425.1 Sedimentibacter sp. | reverse complement strand
AAGCATCAGTAAGGTCTGTCCTTGTGTAGGATGGTGTGTAACCAAGTTTTTCTCCTGGGCTTAACATCATCATGGTTCTCAGCGTATGTATAATCTCCTCGCAGGTGTATTTCCCACAAAGCTTCTTCTATTGCTTTTCTTTCATTTGGATTGTCAACTGGTTCTTGATAAATAATACCCTTTTCTCCTTTGTAATAAAAGTAATCCCCCTGCAACAAAAAATTTGTTATTGTAAAAATCACCTCTTATAGTAATTTTCTAAAATTTCTCTAAAAACGTCATGTTTAATGCATGATTTTGGTACTAAAAAAGTCACGGTTACAACTCCTGGATTACGACCAATTTGAATTGAACCGGTTACAGTTGCACGATTCATTACCTCAGGAACAGTTATTCCCAGAAGTTTTGCTGCACGGTTCATACCATTTGATGACGCTTCGTTAAGATTAGCCCCAGTTCCTACAAATGATATTGGTAAAGTATCTTCAATTTCACTCATGCCAAAAGCTTTTGCTATTTCAAGTGCGCTTTCTTTTTCTTCTTTACTTAATGGCTTAGCAAGATATGGTAAATCTTCTTCTAAAGGCAATATAATAGGTCCATCAATTGTAAAGTTTTTTAATAACTTTACTTTTAGCTGAACAATTCCGGCTACATCCGTTGTATGCCCAGCTATCTCACCATCACCTTGTTGTGCATGCATATCACCTATGTAAACTCCTGCACCCTTTACTTTCACAGGGCAAATAACCCATACACCCTCACGTACGCGATTGATGTCCATATGTCCATCCGTACGATCTTCAATTTCTTCTTTAGTCATAGCATAATCGTGTTTTGCACCAATTAAAAACTGAGCAAAATCACCTGCATTATGTGAGTCAGGAAAAGCTCTTGCCGGTGTAGTTCCCAGTTGCCCTAACATTGGTCTAATACGAGCAACCGTTCCAACCAGGTCATGTGGTGCAATCGTAAGTACAGGATTTTGAATTGATACATCCGGTGTACACATGTATTTTCGCCCATCTTGAGCTAACTTCTCAGCGGCTTCCTTATTGACTGTCACACCTAATCCTTTATGCTGGTCTAAAACAATCGTGTAGCCATTTGTAAATTGAAATGGCGTAACAACAGCTCCGCAATTTTTACAAACAATTGCATCTTGACCAATACCTTTAATTTCTGTTGCTGGGTTAACTGCTTTGCAATTAGGACATATTGCTGCCACAAAAGCATCGCTGATAAAACGCCCAGCAACAGGTTGGTCATTTCCTGAAGAAGTAGCAATTGATGTTACTCTCATTGACTCAATAAACAATGCTACTGAATCCCCAACCTCTGCTCCCTCTACATAAATAGGTTTCGTTACCTCATGACCTCCTTTTAATGCGGGAGTAATCATTGGTCCCCAACATCCCGGCGCTGTATTAGCTATAATGCGGCCGCAATCTTTTACACCTTTTGACATCCCCACGTTTGGATCTAAAATACCGTTTGTAAATTCATCTGCATATACCGTTTGTTGAAATTTCATTATATAGTCCTCCCTTTTATCTAAATATTTTATTTACTATATTATAGCACAAATATAAATTGAGACCATTTATATTTGTATAAAATTTTCTGTTTTTGAATATACTTATAATGTGGCTTTGCAAGAAAATCGGTTTTTATAAGATAAGAAAGGCATTACCACTAGAGCGCTCTGTGGTTGTATTGGAGAATCAGTATTAAAATAATTATTCAATGCATCTACTGCATCCTGTTGGTGAGGCAAACATAATTTTCTTGAGCTAGCAGTAGACTTTAATATATCATACTTCATAATTGCAACTCCTATGTTTTTATTATCAATATAATATCTATTATAAACCCGTTGGTAAATACTTACAAGCTATACTGTTTTATATATTTCTGTATGTTGGATTAAGCTTTTTTCATAAATTTTAAATTTAATTATAGTGACTAAACGTTAGAACTTCAATATTAATAATATATAGATAATTCTATATTTTGCTGCAACCTATATAATATTTAATAATATTCTATGGTAATAAATAACATAGTACAAATTATACAAAGCAGGAAAAAAGGCTAATTTCCAATCAAATTAACACGTAATAATACAATATAACATTATATAACAAAGCTGAAAATAGCCCTATTTAAGTCTGGGGGGCTTGGGGTCGGAAGTTCGAATCTTCTCATCCCGACCATGGAAAACACAGGGTTTCAGCGATTGCTGAAACTTTTTTTTATGAAATTGACAGTAGTTTGACAGTAGTTTATTACCTTACCTTTATTCTAGATACGTACCTTTAGTACTGTAAGCTTAGGATTAAAGCCAATGGATATAAATTTTGGAACTAACTTTTTTTATTATTCATAAAATATATAAGAAAACTACCTGCAATAATCAAGGTTATTTGTCCCGCCCCTAACCCGGTATCTTGCTCTATGGCATTTATATGCGGAAAGTCGGACAAATAGCGTACTTGGACGATTGATGTTCCATCTGGCTTCAGATAAACAGAATCGCTTATTTTCTTAGAAAATCCGTCTATTTTACTTCCGTCTGGAATAGTAAAGGTATAGCCAATGTTGTATGTATACCTGCCTGGTTTACCGTCTGCGCGCTCACCGCCCTCACGGCGGATGCTGGTTATGACAGCCGGTGTGCTTTTTCCCACTACTCCTAAAATTATCTGAGATATGCCCAATAAAATAATTGCTGTACCGAGAATGGTAATCAGTATGCGAGGGATGAGTTTGTTTTTTCTTTTCATGTTACAACCTTTCTGCAGCTTAATCTCAATTATTTCTTTATAAATATTAAATTTTTATCACCGGGAACAACATAAGAAATTATAATTCTATCAGCTGTTGTGTTACCTTCCAGCGAAAAATCCAGTGAAGTACCGCTTTCTACATGGTATAGCTTCATATTGGTGGCAACATCATACCTGCATTCTCCAAATTCATACCAGGTAAACACATAGTTGAAGAATGTGTTGTTGGGAAAATTGTTCAAAGCTGACATATATTCTTCATCAAATTCCACAAATACCGTCTCATTATCCCCATCGAAAGTAAATGTCGCATTTGTGCTTATGAAAACTCCATTGTGTGATTCCGGCTCCGGACCCTCTACACTTGGAGGTCCGTCATTGCTTTTTTCACAGCCGATTAAAGATAATAAAAATAACAAAATAACTGCCACTATAAGCAGATTGTGAATGCCTGATGGAAACTTACCATTTATTGCTTTCATAATTGCCCTACTTTTCAACAATCCTTGCATTTTTAGGACAATTCTTCAAAATATATTCCTTTACAAACTGGAAATCCTCTTTAGCTGCATAAATTTGATTTCGTTTCAAGGATTCATTGATATAAATTGTATTCCTTCTTGGATTTATTTTGATTGATTTAACCTTCTTAAAATTTGTGTAAAGACTTTGCTTGGATGCTCCCAATAGACCTGCACCTCCGGCAGAAAGACTGCCTGCTAGGTCCCATTTCAGGGGAGGGAATATTGGTTTTCTTTTTATTGTTTTCGGTTATGGGTCTGTCTGCTGTCGGAAAAAAACAGACAACTAATCACTTCTTAATATGGTGTATTTATATGCTTCAAAAACATCGTTGTACAAAGCCTCGGGGTTGTCCATTTCAGGACTTGTTTCTCCGTAAATATAAAATCCGGAAACAGCAATAACAGCAAGAATTGCTGAAAAAATCCATGCCCATCTTTTTGTGTCCTTCATGTATTTATCAAAAGCTTTATCATTAATCTTGTCTGAATAGCCGATATAACTTGTCTTCTTCAGCTCCTTGCCGCAGTATCCGCAAATTTTATCCTTTTCCTCTATAACTGAACCGCAATTATTACAGTACATAGGTACACCTGATTTGAATAAATATATACTTTAAACAGCTCTCATTTTGCAATTGTAATTCCCTGATTATCTGTCCTTTTGATTTCTTATTAATCAATTATATTATAACAAAGCATGGTTAATTATTCAATCAATATAAAATAATATTTAATTCATAAAAAACATAAAAATTATTATCTAACTCCTTGACAACGATATACTAATATGATAATGTTTAATCCACGGGGAGCTTAATGAATTAGGCTGAGAAGATAACTACTCTAATGTTAAAAACCCTTAAACAGTATAAACTGTTTGGAACCTGATCCAGGTAATGCTGGCGTAGAAATTGTATATATAAGGCATACCCTTAGAATTACAAACCTCTCCCATTACCGGAAGAGGTTATTTGTATTGTAGATAAAGTAATTGCTTGTATTAAGAGTACATGATTAAATTACTAAGTAGGCTAAGAGAAACATCAATTGAATTTAAAGTCTTGAATAATTACAGAACAAATAAAATCAGGAGGTAAAATATGGCTATATTTGATAACGTTGCATCTGATTATGATGCATGGTATACAGATAAAAAAGGAAACTTTGTCGATAAGGTAGAAACTGACCTTGCTTTTAAAATGATAAAAGTTGAAAAGGGAATGAAAGTTTTAGACATTGGATGCGGAACAGGAAACTTCAGCATTAAGCTTGCAAAAATGGGCTGCATCGTAACAGGAATTGATATTTCAGACAACATGCTCAATATTGCATGCCAAAAAGCAGAAGAAGAAAATCTTGATATTAAATTTTTACATATGGATTTAAATGATTTAAAATTTAAAGAAAATGAATTTGATGCCGTATT
>JBASLQ010000602.1:0-5368 GCA_049656425.1 Sedimentibacter sp. | reverse complement strand
TTAAAATTTAAAGAAAATGAATTTGATGCCGTATTTTCTATGGCTGCTTTTGAATTTGTAGACGATGAAGATGCTCCAAAAGCATTAGAAGAAATGTTAAAAGTTGTCAAAAAAGGTGAACAAGTATAAAGGAGTTTTATGGCAAAATTGTGTTTTTTATATTTTATTTCTATGGAGTTTTTAGTTTACCAGTTGTGGCAGTGAATTTTTTTACCCATTTCTTCATACTGATAATATTGTTCAAAGATTTCTATCGCTCTATCATATTGAGATAGCAAAGACCTTTTACAAATAGTTTCTCTATGTAGTATTTGATTAATATCTTTTCCAAATCTAACTATATCAAGTCCCGAAAATTCCATATTGTTATCATCAGCTAACAGTTCTGCCGTCTCCTGGACATTCCCTGTAAAGGAAAGCCTTGTCGCAGCCGAAGCAAAAGATAGCGAATTTCGTCCAAGGCTTTCCATTTTACATTTGAAACAATCACATCTATATTTATATGCTTGATGTATAAGTCGGGTCTTGCGGAATATTTGCCTTGTCTTTAGGAAGAGGTAATATTCCGAACATCTTATCGTAAATATAATTGAATAATCCTTCGGCAATTCTTGTTAAATCAACTCCCACATAAACCGGAACTTTAAGACCGTTATTGTCAAATTCCATAGGAACAGTCAATATTAATTTATCCATATCGACGTTGATTTCACCTCTCTTGCTGGCTTCATTCAGTGTGCCATAAACCCAAGCGGCTCCCGTACCACATATTTCTTCTAGGTATTTTGAAAGTATCTTTTCTCCCGCATCATCATATGCCATTTCAGGCAATTTCTCTTTTAACCAATCAGATACCCATCCATCTAATTTCTCGGCACTCTTCTTACTGCCAACTAATTTTTCAAAATACTTGCTGGCAGCAATTTTCATTGTTGTGGAAGTAAGATCGCTAAAGGCTGAATTTAAAGCTTTATAAAAATCCCTATTTCCACTTTTGTCTACATCCAGCAGATAGTGTTTAGAAAAATTGAAAATCGCAAATCCGGCAATGACTACACCTGCTTTTTTCATGCTTATATCAGAGCCTATAGTATTTAATATATAGTTTTCAAAAACAGCTGAAATATTATCTGCAACCTTTAGATTTTCGAATACGAAGGTTTCACCTATGAAAATCTGAGTACCTGCTTCTCCTATTAAAGCAACAAGTATTTCCTTTGCAGGAGTAATAATCGCTGCTCCTGTAGGCCCTGCATAAATTGTCATCAAAACTGAAAAAGATTGGTCCCCAAGCCATTTTATAACTTCAAGACCTGACTCTATTTCTTCTAATCTGTCTGCAATATCATTGTAATCTCTCGCCTCATTTGTGAAATAGATTGATGATTCAATTAATATCATTTTGTTCAACAATCTCAGCTCTTGTGTAGATCGATTTCTTCCCAATGCTCTCATTCTCTCTGCCAGATCCGCACTTAACCCATATCTTTCAACTCGCTTCCTAAGGATTTCTAATTCCTCTTCCCAGCCTGACATGGGGTCCATAGGCTCGCCTATCAATCTAAGGTTAAGCTCTATATCATAATTTTCATTGTCATATTCAGCAGAAACCGGCAGTTTTACAAAAATTCCGCCTTCTTCCGGCTCAGGCAGAACCTGCTTAGGTTCAAACCTATATATTCCTTTATTAGCAACTCCCGCAGGATTTATCTCAATCGAATAGCGGGATACAAGGGTATTGGTCTGAGAATCGGATCCCTTCAAATCTGAAAAAACAGGTGTGTAATTTGATGGAGAAATAATTTTAACTTCCGTCTCTCCCTTAGCATTTGTTTCAGCTACTGCTAACTGTAACCTGAAGCGGGTTGGCAATACTTCACCTGATTCTTTGTTATCAGCATCCGGATAACAAACAACTTTGAAATTTCCCTCTTCATCAAACTGATTATCCATATCTATTACAGATATGCCCTCAGGCTGAAGCACTACTCTTATCCTGTCTTCAACGTATTCAGACTCATTTTCTCCAATAACTGTAATATTGAAACTTTCGGTTTTATATGTAGATTTCTCCGGCTTTGAACTCAGATTTTTCAAATGGATTATATAGTTGAATTCGTTCAATTTTTTGATTTCTCCGCTTGCCAAATCATCTCTCGGTATCTTTATCCGTGCATTTTTAAGTTGCATTGTAAAATCACAAAATTCAACTTCATATGAGTATTTTCCGTTACATCCATAGATCATATTGATTGAAGGAAGCAACTCCTCTCCTTTTTCAGGAAAACGAATATATGGATCTCCGACCAGTTGAAACTTCACATTGTTTTGGAAAGCACCACCTTCTCCGGTAAATTTAAAGCTTACGGTTCCTTCCTCAGGTCCACCAGTCTCGTAATAGTCTGCTTTTACTGAAGCAGCCATATAGTTTCCGGAAATGGTAGGGTTTCCTACCTGGATATAGTTGTCCGGAGAAAAGATTTCAATTTGAGAAGTCAGGTCTTCTCTTTCTATCTCCATGCCGCTTTTTTTAATTTCGACCATACGGGCATAGACAAATACATGATTGCCGCCTCGCTTAATTTTATCTCCAAAGTCTTTTCTGACGTACAGCTTATAGCTACTTTGTTCCTCTTTGTCATCTTCGGATTTTTTAGCGTTTTTATTTTTATTGCCCTTAGCTTTAATACCCAATGCTGCGGCCGCAAGTCCAATTACTCCGATTACGATAATAGGAATTACTGATACGCCTCTCTCTCCCGCATCTTTATCTGCAGCAGTATTTACTACATCTGTCGTGCCAGAGCCAGCCTGAACCCCTAATATTTTAAATTGGTAGAATATCAGATGTCCGCCCCACCTTTGGTCTTCAGCTACTTCTTTGTCAACTTTGGCAGTAATCCGAACCATTTGACCCTCAACCTCTGCTTCTAAACCACTGGCAGAGAACGGTCCTCTTTCAATAATTGCCTGTTTTATTTCTCCTGTATTAGGATCTTGAACTGTATCATATCCTGTATATGAAATCGTAGTGTTATAACCAATTCCACTTTCCAGCATGTCATCTAAATATAATTCCAAATCAACTTCATAAACTCTGTTTGCAATGGACGACCGGTCATCAAATTTCAGGCTTATAGTCGTTACTTCCCCCCTCTTTAGTGCAATTGGCTCTAATTGCTTGAAGTCATCGATTCCTCTGTATTTTACGTCTAAAGCCGCCGGCTGCAATACTAAGGTTCCCGGAGGGGTTTTCTTCATTCCCTCAGATACTTTCTCAAACTTCTCCAGTATATCCAAATCGTCAGAAATCTTGTAGAAATCGTAAATGTCTTTTAAACCTTTGCTGTCATATTCCGGAGACTCTATTTTCAGCACATCCATAAAATTTTCTCTTGCCAACCCGTCGGAACTTTCTGTAGCCACAGCTATTACAGGCATCAAGTTTATGATTGAAACAAGTATTAAAAATATTATTCCCATAGATTTAATTATTTTTTTCATGCTCCTATCCACCTCCTATTAATTTGCAATTCTTTTTTTCATCCAAATATCATTGGACACATTTGAATTTCATAAGAAAACATAAATGTATTTCCTTCTTCTTAGAAAATTTTTTTCTCTATTAAATTATATTTTATCTTCCTCCTTTTAGTATTTTTTATTTAATCCAAAATTATAATCATAAGTAATATACTTGCCCATTTAATCCTCTAGTTGCCATTGGTTTCATATTTCAAAAATGAATATAATTGAGTAATCGTTTTCAAATTCATAGACGACCAATTTCCTTCATATCCGCAAACGCCCATACCATAACTTTAATTCTAGTCATTGTCAGTAACAGCGACTTCTTCATCGGGTGTCTTCGTACTTAAATTAAATTTTCCCATTAAATATTCCTTTGTGCCACGAGGGGCTTTGATGATAGATTTTAACACTGCCTTCGACCATACTCCGATTATAGATTTAAGATCATGAGATATGTTAAGTAAATCTATACCTTGTTCCAACAAAGTTACACCCTTGCTTGAATCTTCAGGACAATGTGTTAATCCCAGCTGCACGCAAATAACATCAGCTCCCGCGTCAATCATTTGTTTAGCTTGTTCAGAATCAAAAACATATGCTATCGTAAAAAGACCTTTTTCGTGTGCAAGTCTTATGGCATTAACTTCATTTTGATAACCAAGATTTGCATCTTCAAGCATATCACGAAAATTCCCGTCAATTAATCCAACAGTTGGATAATCAATAATACCGGAAAAACCTTCTGAGATAATTTCATCGAGATAATTCTCAAGGACTATAGTCGGGTCATTCGCACAGAGACCAAAAATGACAGGAACTTCTGTTGCTAATGTTAGAATTTCATGCTTACCAAAATGCATTACCACTTCATTTGAATTTACAACTGGCATGTAACCAGTCAACGAACTCCGCCCCATATCACGAAAAATGCTTGATATCAATAACACTAAAATATCCGCTCCTCCTTCACAGGCACACTTCGTCATTAGACCGCTACACGGGTAGTTCATTTAACATTGCCATTGCTTCTTCTACATTATTAGCTTTTTCAAGAAGATATCTAACAATAAAAACAGAATTAAATCCTGGTTTAATATCCTCTATCATAGTGAGATCCTTTTAATCTTAGATGATACATTTTGCACCTTCCTATTTATTTAAGATTAATCAACCCTAGCCCTACAAGACAAACAAAAATTCCAGCAATTTTATTCCAGGACAGAGCTTCATCATATAACAGATAACCAACAAAAATTAAAATAACTGCCAATACTGCAGCCTGAACAATCTGAGCTGTACTTACCGGCCATCCAGCTTTGTAGGCATAAATATAACCAACTTCTAGTCCTACAATCACAATGCCAAGTACGAATGGCGCCCAATTTAACTTACTATATTCATGAAAAATATTGGTATCTTTATTTAGGATATAATAAAGCACTAAAGATACAACAGCACCAATCACATAAGTGATTGTCAGTGAAGCAAGTGGATTCATTCCTTCCGGTACAGACTTTGCACAGACTTGATAAAAAACATTTGATACTATGACCAACGCAAGTGGCCAAACATAGTTGAGCATTTCATGTCCTCCTTTAAACACCTAATGTTAAAGCTGCATACCAAATTGATGCTGTTCCAACCATTAGATTAAGTTACTACCTTAATATTCTATAAATACATGGATTGATTTTTAATTTGGCTGAATCAATTCGTATAATTGTGCAATTGAAACAGCATTTGAAGTTACAAAATCAACCTGCTCCGAAGCAACTTCAAGACTAATACAATCCCAAAAATTATCTCTTGTTATTTTTTTTAGTGTTATCATAATACC
>JBASLQ010000601.1:0-4477 GCA_049656425.1 Sedimentibacter sp. | reverse complement strand
CCAGAAGGCTGCATTCCGCTGAATATTACCTTTTTGTTTTCCATAGTAATTCCTCCATATTTATAATAAAAAAGAGCTTTCTTCCGCAAAGGACGAGAAAGCCCGCAAAAGTCTCGTTTTTGTGATTATACTACAATAAAATTTATTTGTCAAAATTTTTTAAATAGATTGAGTTATCTGAAAATTTCAATAATTAAAGACTGCATTCAGCAGTCTTATATTTTCATCAAATATGTGATTATTAAAAATATCACCTGAGTAATTTCTATAAAAAATCCTTCAATGGAGCTGGGCATCAGCTTAACTTTTTTATCTAAATAACTCACTATCATTCCTGAAATCATATACGTCAATGATAAAGGAATTACCAGTTTGTAATTAAATATTGCAGCCAATAAAAATGATATTGCAAATGCAGCCATACTGTGGTATTTACCGCAATATTTCATTATTGCTGTGCCTTCTTTGTTTCTTTTAATTATTGTGCTTAATATTATCAAACTGCTGTAACCTGCCACCGGCATTATTATAAGAGCAGTTGAAGTAACAATTCCTAAAAGAGAAAAATATAATAAGCTGATGATTATAATGCCTATTATACCCGATATCTGATCTGATTGATTTTTAGGTTTAATTATATAATTTAAAGTTCTGTATGTGTCTGTTAAATTAACAGTCTTAGTCACTATACAATAATACCCGAGTATAAGTGTACTTATAAAAAGTTCATCATATATAAATTTAAAGGACGAAATAAAAAACGCAACAAAACCAATAGCAAGTCCTATTAAAGGCAATGTTATTATTCCGTTTTTATAATCTTCATCATTTGATTCTGCGTATATGGTAATATTAACACAGGTATATTTCTTCAGCATTAATACAACGCCAATAACAATACTTTTTAAGTCAAACATAGTACTAACCCTCAAGCTATTTTTACCATTATACCACATAAAAAAAAATTATTAAATCTTTTATTTTTTTCCAATATTTATGTTGAATTTATAAAATGTTATAAAGTCTCATAAGCATTATGTATGCTTCTTGATATGTGCAGTAATCGTAAGGTTTAAAACTGTTGTCATAACCCTTTAATATTCCTGTGCTTGCAGCAAAGTAAATAAACGGTTTTTCTGAATCCTTTACATTTGATATATCATCATAATTAACTACTTCATAATCTGAAATATCCATCCCCAATTCATTACCAATATAAGTAAAAAGTCTTGCAATTTCCAGTCTAGTCATGTACCCTTCCGGAAGCAATCCCATTCCATCATGGGTTATTAATCCCATTTGATATGCTTCATATATCAATTCCTTACTGCTGCACAGCAAAACATCTGTGAACATATGGCTCATGCCATCATCGACAAATATTTCTCCTCTTACAGGATCTAAGTTAACATGTTCTTCTTGTACTGATATATTAAAACTTTTGTTGAATGCATCTTTTCCAAGTTTTTTTTCAATTATATTCAATGCTACCGTGTAAAAATCTTCTCTTGTAATATATGCATCATATATTCCTTCAAATTTTTCAGGAATCAATGATGCGCTTTTCATAGCATAAATTGATTCTGCTGCCCACTCATCAGGCTTTTGGGGAACAGCTTCCATCCAAAGCCTCGTATCTTCTGTAATAGAATTAAAACATTGATCAAATATATCTGCTAGGAATTCTACTTTTTCATGTATAATTTCTTTTTCTCCTCCGCTTATATTGCGAAGTAATTCAGGATGAACTTCTGTATACCAGATTAAATCTGCAACCTCATCATTAAAACTCATGGCAGAATGTTTATTAATAAAAACATCGTCATAACCATCGCCCCATAATCCATATTCGTAATCTTTATTGAAGTTCTTAAAGTCAGTTTTCAATTTTTCATATCCATACACTTTGTACAAATAATCACTTACAAAATGTCCTAATTCATGAACTAAACTTTCTTCTGAAGCAATGCATGCATCAGAATACAAACTGCTTTTCAATGCATTTATATACACGTTTGCTGACTCACCGTTTAAAGTGTATTCAGAAAACAAATCCCTTATTAATTCGGTTTCGTTGATTACTACATTTGTGCTGATTCCATTTTTATTATAAAAATCTGTAATTTCATTTATAACACCTTCAGGAAATCTCCTTAAGCTCCGTTCTAAAACAAGAAGACATTCCGTATAATTTGCATCTCCATTTTCTTCTTTAATAATTATATTTATCCCGTATTTTTCTTCAATATTGATTTTTATATCAGATTCATTTGGAGGCTCCATTATTTTTGTAAAGCCATATGCTTGTGAATTAAGCATAAAAAAGCATAATATAGTAAATAGTATCTTTTTCAATGTAATCATAATATACCTCCGGATATTTTATATGTAGCAGTAAAAAAATTATAGCACAGCAATAAAATTATTACAACATATATTGTAAACGTTTACTAAAATAATTTTGCATTAATTTGAAAATAATATATAATGATATATATCATTATATTATTTTATATTATTTTTTATGTACAAAACAATAATTACAGGTGGCAAAATGAAAATAACAATAATTTCTGTCGGTAAAATAAAAGAAAAATTCTTTGCAGATGCAGTAAATGAATATGCAAAAAGACTGTCAAAGTTTTGCATATTTAATGAAGAAGTAATTCCTGATGAAAGAGCTGATGAAAGTTTTTCAGCATCCGAAATTGAACAGGTTAAATCAAAAGAAGGAACAAAAATACTCAATAAAATATCAAAAAATTCATATGTTGTAGCCCTTGATGTAAAAGGAACACAGCTGAGTTCTGAAGAATTGGCACAAAAAATAAATTCATTGGGAATTGAAGGAACTTCTGATATTGCATTTATTATAGGAGGAAGCAATGGGCTTTCAACAGATGTTTTAGAAAGAGCTGATTTTAAACTTTCCTTCTCCAAAATGACATTCCCTCACCAGTTGTTCAAAGTAATTTTAACGGAACAAATTTACAGAGCATTTAAAATAAACGCAGGCGAAGCTTATCATAAGTAGGATTTTAATGTTAACTTAGATACTTTTTCGATAATTTAGAAACTTCTAAAATATATATGATTACCGTCAGGATTGCAAAAATGCATGTCCTTTGCTCCCCATGCTTGGAGCTTTGGAACATCAATAATATGTATTCCTAATTTAAATAATCTTTCATATTCTTCATCTACATCATCAACAGTAAATGCTATACTAATATTCTGATTTTGATTATTCTTTACCTCGCCATTATTATAGATGCTTAAGGTCGTACCTTCTGTAAAATGAATTGATGTACTTCATCTATGCAGTCTGAAGAAATATTTATATACTTCAACGTGTTCTATAGAGATAGAGCTTATATTTTTTCACTTAGACAAATATTAAATAGCTCTTCCATCTTGCTATAGTTGCACAAAAAGGAATCTTTACTGGCTTCTAGCATTAGATTTTTATCTGCTTTTCTAAAATCAATTCTATAATTACAAGAAAGTGCTAATTCACGAATAAACTCTCTTTGACTGCGACCATTACCCTCCCTGAAAGGATGAAGGGCATTTATTTCAGAAAAATAATATGATAATTTAATTACCATTTCATCTTTTCTTAAGGAAATTAAGAATTTTTCCTTCTTTAAGTTTTCAAAAATACTAGATGCCTGTTCATTTATATATTGAACCTTACACAACATATTTTGTTTTGCAATATCAACAGTACGAATTTCACCAGCCCAAGCATACATATCCTGAAATATATATTTATGAATCATCTGTAAATGCTTTAAATCAAATTCCCCTTTTATAGGATTATCAATTAGATCAGAAATGCGCAACATTGTAAGTTTTCTCTCAGCTTCAAACAATACCTCACTATCTCGAATATTTAATTTATTAATCAATACATCGGAATTAGGATAGCAATATATCTGATTACTCATCTTTATTGCTCCTTTGTGTATTCAGAAATTATTTTTTTCCTAATATCTTCAGCTGAATTTTTATCATTTCTATATTCTTTTAATAATAAGATATCTTCCTTTGTTAAATTCATATTTTCCATTGCTAAGGTTGTAACTATTTCAGAAATTGCTTCATCTTCTGTATAACTAGTTTCATTAAGTTTTACTTCAAACGGAATACTTTTAGTCATAATAATTTGCTTTAATAGCATATTAACAACCGTAGATAAATTAGTACCTAGCTTTTCAAGTATTTCAGATGCTAATTCCTTATCACTTTCTTCGGCTCTCACTTGAATATATGTTTTTGACATAAAATCACCTCAGTATTATTATATCCCATTGTAATGACAATATCAATACAGTTTTATAATTATTCTTTTATATTCAATAAAAGATTAATTTATAATAATATGTGTTATGGTGAAGCTTATCATAAGTTCATAAGTTAATCATAAGTAAATTATAAATTTATTATTGATTTTTTCTAATAATTAGGTTATAAT
>JBASLQ010000600.1:0-3382 GCA_049656425.1 Sedimentibacter sp. | reverse complement strand
ATCAAATACTTCTTTCAAACCCTCGTTTAAGAACCATTCATAAGATTTCTTTTGTACTTCAATTAGATCTGGCAATTCTAAAACTTCATTAATCTTAGAGTAAGACATTCTCACTCTATTACCTATTTTCACAGGATGCGGCATTTTTTCACCCCTTAGTTTAATAATTTTTTGTTGGCATACAAATTCTGTGCCAACATTATATGCTCATGGCAATATATAATAATATCACCATAATTTTTTTATGTCAATATTTTTTTACATTTTTTTATTTTTTTGGATAATCTTATAATTTACTTTTATTGTAAATACGATTTCTTAAACAAGCATATACATTTGTTATTATTTGCTAATTTATAAATATTATGCATATAAATTATATTTGCAATGAGAAAAAAAGACTTTACTTATTCTGTAAAGTCTTTTTGTAATTGTCAATAAACTGAAAATTATTAACTATTTAATTTCTACAGTTGCGCCTTCAGCTTCTAAAGCAGCTTTCATTTTGTCAGCTTCTTCTTTAGCAACTGCAGTTTTCAATGCAGTAGGTGCTCCATCAACTGCATCTTTAGCTTCTTTCAAGCCAAGACCTGTTAATTCTCTTACAACTTTAATAACTTTGATTTTGCTTGCACCGGCTGCAGTAAGAACAACATCAAATTCAGTTTTTTCTTCTTCAACAACTGCTGCTGCAGTTGCGCCACCAGCTACTGCTACTGGAGCTGCTGCTGACACACCAAATTCTTCTTCAATTGCTTTTACTAATTCGTTTAATTCTAATACTGATAATAACTTTATTTCTTCAACAAATTTTGTGATTTTTTCACTTGCCATTTCAATATACCTCCTATTTTTCCGTTAATCATTAATTTTTTTATTTTAATTTTATTTGGTTTGGTTTGATACCTCGCGCAGTTTCGTTCACCAATTTATTTGTTCGCTATCGCTCACATAAATTGGGAACTCATTGCGAAAGACCTACCGCTATTTTTCAGAAAAAACCATTCTGAAAAATAGGGTTAGGGCTTCTTGCAGTCTCATTCACCAATTTATTTGCTCGCTATCGCTCGCATAAATTGGGAATTCGTTGCGAAAGACCTACCGCTATTTTTCAGAAAAAACACTCTGAAAAATAGGGTTAGGGCTTCTTATGCTACTTCTTCGCTTTTCTTGCTGATTTGATCAAGCATATAAGCAAGATTTCTGATATTTCCTTGTAATACACCAGCCAATTGACCAAGAAGAATTTCTCTTGGTGGTACACTTGCCAATTCTTTTATTTGGTCAGCATTCATTACTTTGCCTTCTGCGATACCAGCTTTTATTACAACTGTTTCGTTGCTGGTTTTAGCGAAGTCATTTGTAACCTTAGCTGCAGCTATTTCATCGCTAAATGACATAGCTATGGCATTTGGTCCTTCCAAGTTTACAGTGATATCTTTATATCCCAATTCTTCAAATGCGAAACGCATTAATGAATTCTTATAAACTTTATATTCAACGTCAACTTCTCTGCATTTATTTCTTAATTCTGTAGCTTTTTCAACTGTTAATCCTTTGTATTCAACTAATACAACTGATTTAGCACTTCTCAACTTTTCAATTATTTCGCTAACTACTTGTTTTTTCTTTTCTAACACTGATTGATTCATGTCCGGTTACACCTCCTTAAAAGCGGTTTAACTAAAAAATCCCTCCGCAGACGAAGAGAAATTAATTATAATTTCAACCTCGGCTGGATATTAAACTCCTGGGAGTACCAACTGTCTGCGGTATTTATTTAATTGTCGCTTAAATTATTTCAATTTTAATAGTTCAATAATTTTAGTTCTATGTCAATACTAGTCCATTAGTTTTGATGTATTCAGCTTAACGCCAGGTCCCATTGTGCTAGCTATAGCAACACTCTTCAAGTATTTACCTTTAGCAGCGGCAGGTTTAGCTTTAATGATAGCATCCATTATAACCTTTAAATTATCAACTAATTTTTCTGTACCGAAAGATTTTTTTCCAACAGGAACGTGAATTATGTTTGTTTTATCAAGTCTGTATTCAACTTTACCTGCTTTAATCTCCTGAATAGCTTTTGCTACATCAAATGTTACTGTTCCTGATTTTGGGTTAGGCATTAAACCTTTAGGTCCTAATACTCTACCAAGTCTACCAACAACACCCATCATATCTGGAGTTGCTATTACAACGTCAAAATCAAACCAGTTTTCTTTTTGAATTTTATCAGCTAATTCAGCTTCACCTACGTAATCTGCTCCAGCTTCTTCAGCTTCTTTAGCTTTGTCGCCTTTTGCAAATACTAATACACGAACAGTCTTACCAGTTCCGTGAGGTAGAACTACAGCGCCTCTTACTTGTTGGTCTGCATGTCTTGAATCTACGCCTAATTTTACGTGAGCCTCAACAGTCTCATCAAAATTAGCTTTTGCTGTTCCAAGCATAACTTCTACAGCTTCTTCTAAATCGTAAACTTTCAATTTGTCAATTGTCTTCATACTGTCTTGATATTTTTTTCCTCTTTTTGGCATATAATTACCCTCCTTTGTGGTCAAGCAGCCATTACAGCCTCCCACAGTGCCGTGTTAACTATTTTTCTACTACAACGCCCATACTTCTTGCAGTACCTGCTACTAAGTTCATAGCTGCTTCAATAGTATTAGCATTTAAATCTGGCATTTTTACTTTTGCAATTTCTTCGCATTTTTCTTTAGAAAGTGTTGCTACTTTCTTTTTGTTTGGTTCACCTGAACCGCTTTCAATACCAACTGCTTTTTTTATTAGAACTGCCACTGGTGGAGTTTTTGTGATAAATGTAAATGATCTATCTTGATAAACAGTTAAAACGATTGGTATTATCATACCTGCCTGATCTGCTGTTCTTGCATTAAATTCTTTACAAAATCCCATAATGTTCACACCATGAGGTCCTAACGCTGTACCAACTGGTGGAGCTGGAGTAGCTTTTCCTGCTGGTATTTGCAGCTTAACTATAGCTGTTACTTTTTTAGCCATATTGTTGCACCTCCTTCATCGTATAACGATGGTATCTATTGAAAAGTTTTTAAACTTTCTCAATCTGATCATAATCAAGTTCGATAAGAGTTTCTCTTCCAAACATTGATACAAAAGCTTTGATTTTTCTTTTTTCCTGATTGATGCTTTCTACAGCACCTATGAAGTCCTCAAACGGACCTTCTTTAACCTTAATAGTATCTCCTGCAGAAAGTTCTATAGCAGGAAGTCTTTCTACAACACCAAGAGCTTTTACCTCTTCATCTGTCAAAGGAACTGGTTTAGATCCCGGACCTACAAAACCGGTTACTCCCCTTGTGTTTCTTACAAGATACCAAGATTCATCAGTCATTATCAT
>JBASLQ010000599.1:0-2256 GCA_049656425.1 Sedimentibacter sp. | reverse complement strand
GTCTGCAATGATAACAGGAATACTTGTTATTTTAGCGTATTTATCATCGTTTTTTTCAATTATCATGTTTTTTTATCCTACACCTGCAATTATATTGGCTAAAAGAAAGGGTTTGAAATATGCAAGCCTTGCTTTGGTTGCTTCTGATATAATAGTTTCAATGTTTTTAGGCGTGCAGACAGGAATGATGTTTTTAATCTTATATACTCCTTTGGCTATTGCACTGGCTTATGGAATATGCAATAATGATGATGCAAACAAAACTATTTTGTTTGGCTCAGCAGCATATATGATTTCTTTTGTTGTGCTTATATTGTTTTTAAATACAATAATGGGAGTAAACTTTGTACAGCAATTATCGGACATGTATAATGAAAGCATAGCGATGATGAAGGAAATGCTTACAAGTATGCCTGGCGGCTTAAATAACAAAAGTGTGCAAGAAATGATTAAGACTTATGATGAAATGGGATCAATGATGACATTTGTTATTACAAATGTGTTTCCTGCTATTATTATTGTGGCTTCCGTAATTACATCATACATTAATTATTTAGTTGCAAGCAAATTTGCAAAACGCTTTTCAATAGATATTAAGCAGCATGAGGGACTTAGTCATTTTTCATTTCCAAAAACTTTTATGATTGCAATGGCAGGACTTTTGCTTTTGTCTTTTCTGTTTAGCATATTGAAAATCAATGTGGGAGCAATACAGCTTAATTTATTTATGATTGTATTTGTGGCAATGTTTTTTCAAGGCTTTGCAGTTTTAAAATTTTACATTGAAAAATCTAACATGAACAAGGCTTTTAGAACAATAATATTAGTAATGGTATTATTTATGAGTGCAGGTTTATCTCAAGTACTTGCAGTTATTGGACTTATAGATTTGGCTATAGATTTAAGAAAATTAAGATAAGCAGTACAACTTATTTTTGGAGGTAATGATGAATAATAAAATGACTCCTAAGTTTTTGAAGGATGACAGTATTATATATTTTATAGTGATAATTATATTAATTTCTATTTTCGTAATAGAAGGCATGTACATTTATGTGGGATTTGCCGGCTTGATTTTGCTGGGTGTGACTGCATTCACTGTAAGAAAGCAAGTATCAAGAGAAAAAGAACTTAAAAATTATATAATTAATTATACAAAAAATATAGAAAATTTATCTGTGAATTCCTTTTATTATTTTCCATTACCAATATGCATAATTGGTCCCGGTGGGAAAATATTCTGGTTTAACAATAAATTCAAGGAGCTTGTCGGTGATGAAGCAGATGGACTAGAAAATATTGAAGAATATGATTCTGACTTTCCATTAAAATCTATGGAAGGAAACAAAGAAGGAACAATAAATAATATAGAAATCAGTGAAGCAAACAAAATTTTCAATGTTATGTATTATGAACTTGAAGAAGGAAAATTTGGGGAGGGCATAACTTATGCTTGTTATTGGAATGAAAACACAGCATACACAAGTTTAAAATCAAAATACAATGATGAACGCCCAATAGCAATACTAGTTCAAATAGACAATTATGATGAAATATCAGAAAAGCTGGATAAAGGTGAAAAATCTGCAATGACTGCAGAAGTTGAAAAGATACTTAACAAATATGCTTCTGAAATGAATGGCTTTGTACTTAAATATGATTCAGCTAAATTTTTAATGATGATTGAAAATAAATTTTTGGAGACATTGGAAACTAAGAAATTTTCAATGCTTGATGATGTTAAAGCTTTAAAAGGAGCAGGAGATTTTAATTTTACACTAAGTATGGGTGTTGGTGCTTTTGCAAAAAATCTTACTCAGCTCATTGAATATGCAAAAGGAGCTTTGGATGTTGCGTTGGGAAGAGGCGGCGACCAAGCTGTTGTTAAAAGAATCAACTCTGTTAAATTTTATGGCGGAAAAAGCAAGGCAGTTGAAAAACGTACAAAAGTTAAAGCTAGAATTATTTCCTATGCATTAAGGCAGATAATCGATCAAAGTTCCAATGTAATTATTATGGGACACAGGGTTGGTGATATGGACAGTCTTGGTGCTTCAATCGGACTTTATGCTATAGCAAGAAGCAGGGGCAAAAAAGCTTATATAGTATTGAACAATGTAAATTATGCATTGAAAAATATGTGTGAAAGAATGAAAAATGAAGAAAGTCACTATAAGGATGCACTAATAAGCATGGAAACTGCTATGGGGCTTATTGATCAGAATACACTAATAGTAGTTCTTGATACACACAGGG
>JBASLQ010000598.1:0-5719 GCA_049656425.1 Sedimentibacter sp. | reverse complement strand
TTTACAATATTTTTAATCTCTTCCCAAAATGGAAAAAAGGATGGCATTTTTACTATATGACGATAAAGCTCAATATCCTGTTCAATGAGAAGATTTAATGATTCGAATAATGATGAGATATCAAAGGTGCGGTCAAAAAAATCATTCTTTTCTAATATTAG
Organism: Sedimentibacter sp.; assembly: GCA_049656425.1. Classification (GTDB taxonomy): domain Bacteria; phylum Bacillota; class Clostridia; order Tissierellales; family Sedimentibacteraceae; genus Sedimentibacter. Next base: position 5,558 of record JBASLQ010000598.1, on the reverse strand, counting down.
GAGTAAGTTGCTAGTTAGTTCTTGATAAAACTCGTTTACAAGATCTTCTATAGAATCATAGTGCAAGTAAAAGGTTTTTCTATCAATATTGGCCTGTTTTGCAATTTCTGTAACAGTAATTTTAGGTGCACTTTTTTTCTTTATTATTGAGATAAATGCTTCCTTAATTGCTGTTTTTGTTTTGGTAATTCTACGATCCTCTGTCATAAGACACCCCACTTTTAATATTTTTGTTGATTAATACACATGTGAAGATAAACTGGCAATTGAATAGTGTATTATAACTCATTATAATACACACATGAAGAATAATCAACATGTGTCTATCTTAATAGATCATAAATATGTAAAAGTTAGGATAACTTATGGATTGTGGATTGTTTTTTGCTGCAATAAGTGCCCGTATGACGAGATTCCTGAAATTTAAGAGGAATATTTAACTGGAGGGGAGTGATTGGTATTGATAAACATCATTAAAAAACCTAGCGGAGTAGGGATGGTCTTAGAGGGCGGGGCTCTCCGGGGCGTTTTTACAGCAGGTGTGCTGGATTATTTCATGGAAAAGGGACTAAAATTTCCTTATGTGGTGGGAGTATCCGCAGGAGCATGTAACTTATTGGGATATGCCTCACATCAAATTGGGTATACGAAAAATTGCATGATTCAGGGAGAGGCTAAAAATCACTATTTTGGTGTTAATCAACTGATTCATGCAAAAACGATAATCAATTTAGATCGAATTTTTTATGAATATCCTTACAATCAACTTCCATTTGATTTTAAAGCATTTTTTAATTCAGGTATTCGCACTGAGTTTGTCGTGACTAATTGTGCCACAGGAAAAGCGGAATATCTTCATGAAAACCGTGATAATTATCGGCTTAGCACTTTGGGAAAAGCCTCTGCCAGTGTGCCGCTGTTTTCTAAAATGGTGGAGCTGGATGGAAAAAAATATTTGGATGGCGGGTTATCAGACTCTATTCCTATTGAACGTGCAGTTAAACAGGGTTATTCAAAAAACATAGTCGTTTTAACTCGCCGACTTGGAGACATGCCAACGATGAATTACTATCAGAGGATACTGTATCAAACATTTTACAAAGATTTTCCGAAACTACTGGATGCAATTTTTAACAGACCAGAAATGTATAAACGACAGATTATATTGCTGGAATGTCTGAAAGAAGATGGAAAAGTGTTTATAATCCGACCTGAGCTTCCAGAGATAAAACGCTTTGAAACAGACCCTGACAAATTAGAATCATATTATAATCATGGTATAGAAATTGCGAAATCATGCTGGAAAGATCTCCAATCCTATTTATCAAATGATTTATATGAAAGACCAATGAGAGAGTATTAAATAAATTATAATTATTAATTATATTTTGAGAGGAGAATTATACATGAATATTAATGATAAGGTAAAAGCTTTTGGTATTACACAAGCTATCAACTATCTGGAAAAAGATCCTGAAAGGAATATCCCTAAGTTGATGGAAATGGCAGACCGTTTTATGCCCAACGATGAGTTTATCCAACAACGTGATGCAATTAGGGCATCAATCGAAAAAAAAGATAATTGGTATCAATTAATTATGAGAATATATGAGCTGGATAATGGGGCAAGATCTACTTTCTTTAGCAATTTTATATTGAACGAAAATGTATTTGGGTGGCCACAACAGGAAAAAAACCGTGAAAAATTTAAGTGCAATATTCCATGGACTATTTTGCTGGATCCCACTTCTGCATGCAATCTGAAATGTAAAGGATGCTGGGCTGCAGAATATGGTCATAAACTCAACCTATCCTACGATGATATAGATTCGATTATTGAGCAGGGTAAAGCTTTAGGTATATATTTTTATATTTATACCGGTGGTGAACCATTGGTTCGTAAACAAGATTTAATACGTTTATGTGAAAAACATTCAGATTGTGTGTTCTTGTGTTTTACAAATGCGACATTGATTGATGAGGAGTTTTGCCAAGAATTACTGAGGGTAAAGAACTTTATTCCTGCGATTAGTTTGGAAGGTTTTGAGGAAGCCAATGACAGCCGACGTGGAGCAGGTGTTTATTCTAAAGTAATGAATTCCATGGAGCTTTTGAAAGAAAATAAGTTACCCTTCGGTATTTCGGTTTGTTATACTAGCACAAACTATAATGATGTCACCAGTGAAGAGTTCTATGACAAAATCATAGATATGGGAGCTCTTTTTGCATGGTTTTTTCATTATATGCCCGTAGGAAAAAGCGCTATACCAGAGCTAATGGTAACACCAGAACAAAGAGTTGAATTGATGGAGCGCATAAGAAGTTTTCGTAGAACAAAGCCAATATTTACTATGGACTTCCAAAATGATGCACAACATGTAGGAGGTTGCATTGCAGGTGGACGACGTTATCTTCATATTAATGCTGCTGGTGATGTTGATCCTTGTGTATTCATACATTACTCAAATGCCAATATTCACGATTGCACTTTGTTGGAAGCACTTCAGTCCCCTATTTTCATGGCTTATCACGATGGACAGCCCTTCAATGAGAATATGCTTCGACCATGCCCTATGCTTGAAAACCCTGAAATTTTACCTGAAATGGTCAGAAGAACAGGTGCTCATTCAACGGATCCGGAGGCACCGGAAAGTGCAGAAGAATTATGTGCCCGTACAATTGATTATGCAGAGAAATGGGCTCCTGTAGCTGAACAAATCATGTGTGAGCGCGCTTGTTCTAAAGACTGCTCTCAGTTTTTAAAGGTAGAAGAGAGGGTATAACAATGTCTTATCAAATTGTTACCGATGCTACAGCTGATATGGATTATAGTTTGTTGGATGCTCATGTAATTCCAATGAAGGTGTATATTAATCAAAAGGAGTTTCTGTATGGTCCGGATGGTAATATTAGTGGCAGAACATTTTATGAAGCATTGCGGGAAGGAACTATAGCTACTACATCCCAAATTACTCCTTTTGAATTTAACTATGTTTTTGAAAAACATATGGCACATGGAAAGGATGTTTTATATTTAGCATTCTCTTCAGGTATGTCAGGAACATATCAAAATGCTCTTGTTAGTGCAGCTGAGTTAATGAAGAAATACCCGCAGCGGCGTATCATCTGTGTTGATACACTCTCAGCTTCTGTAAAAGAAGGATATCTGGTCTATGAAGCGGTGAAGAGAAAAAAAGAAGGCATGGAAATAGAGGAATTAGCAAACTGGGTGATGGAAAAAAGAGTGAAAATACACACTAGATTTATAGTAGATGATCTTGAAACATTGAAAAGGGGAGGGCGTATTTCTAGGGCTACCGCTTTAACCGGGATGGCACTTCAAATTAAACCAATCTTGGAAATCAACGAAGAAGGAAATTTACAGCTTATCAGTAAGGATAGAGGCAGAAAAAAATCAATAAAGTCATTATTTTGCTATTATAAAGAAAAGAAGAGAGAATACAGTGAAGGCACAGTTGTAATTGGACATGGAGACTGTATGGACGATGCAATAATGCTTAGTGGCTACATTCATGAGAAATTCCCTAATACAAGCATTATAATTACACCCGTTGGACCAGTCATAGGAGCCCATACTGGTCCAGGTATGCTATCAATTGCCTTTAACTGTGGTTTGGGGTATGTCTAAAAAATAGCAGATCTAGCGATAAAAGAATCTACAGTATAAGGGTATCGTGAATCAAGGGGAATTTTATTTAAGAAAGAGTACCCTTATACAATAGGAGGAGATTCTCTAAATGACAATAGAACAAAAAAAGAATTTTATTATAAATTTTATTTATTTAGCCATGGTTATTGGTATTATATACATCTTCATAAAGCATATTTTTGTTTTGATTATGCCTTTTCTAATTGGATTTATAGTAGCATTGCTATTACGTCCGGTTATAAATTTTACAGCTGAAAAGTTTCATATTCCACACAAAGCTGCTGCAGTTGTCTTGATTCTATTGTTTTATAGTATATCAGGTCTGTTTTTATCATGGATTAGTGTATATTGCCTTGCTGAAATAAAGGACAGTATTGCTAGGATTCCAGAAACGTATGTACTTTATATAGAACCAGTAATTAATGATTTTTTTGCTATTATAGAAGAAGTTTCCAAGAATATTGATCCAAGTATTGTTCAGATAATCCAAGATATATCAGCTTTTCTATTTAAATCAGTAGATTCACTAGTTTCTAAGATATCTTCAACAATAATTCAGTTTATATCATCATTTGTATCTTTATTGCCGGGCTTATTTTTAGGAATTGTATTTGCAATAATTTTTTCGTTTTTTATTGCGATAGATTACAATAAGATTATTAATTATATTTCAAAAAAATTCAAGCCTAAAACTCAAAGTTTTATCAATGAAGTTAAAGGGTTTGCTACAGAAATTGGTCTTAAATACCTAAAAGCATATGTGATTTTAATGGTAATAACATTTGCAGAGCTAGCCTTAGGTTTCTCCATATTGAAAGTAGACAGAGCTGTCAATATTGCCGCATTAATTGCAGTCACCGATTTTCTCCCAATACTGGGGACTGGAGGGATTATTATACCATGGATTATTTTTGAATTTATAAAAGGTAACTTATCCTTTGCAATTGGTCTTACTATATTATATCTTATTATAACAGTTGTGCGTAATATATTAGAACCAAAGTTGATAGGAGAACAAATTGGGTTACATCCCATTGTTATGATAATTTGCATGTATATAGGGCTGAAAAGTTTTGGGTTTGCAGGTCTTATTATTCTGCCTGTAATCATAGCATTCCTTAAGCATCAATATGATACTAATAAGTTCCAATATTTCAAGCAAGTGTAAAACTGAATTAAGACACTGATGTGGGGTCAATATAGATCATTCCATAATTTATTATTAGATTTAGCGATATTAATTTTAAGAATGGAAATAACAATATAGAAATATTGAAAGTCTTCAGACATAAAATAGTATGATAATTTTCAGTAAGATTAAACCAAATATATGCGTGAGGTAGTATATGAATATCGTAGATTATACAGAATCAAAGATGGATAGTTTTAAATGTGCACAGTTTAATCAGGTGGATAGCTTAATACTATCACAGTTTGCCTATGTTTATTTTAGCAATGTAGTACCAGGTATCCAAGAACAGGAAGAACCCGTGCGAATTGCGGAATTATTGAAAGCTGAAAATATCCCTAAGATGCTGCATAATGTGCGTGATCCAAAAAATAATCACAGACTTTTACTTGCGCTCGGTATGAGTCCGCGTTTTAGGTATATTCGTATGTGTTGCTATTCTGACAGCCTGAATATAACTGAACAGAAACAATTTGCTGCCGTCACTTATCTTATTGATGAAAAAGATGCCTATATTGCCTATCGAGGCACAGATTCAAGTTTTATTGGATGGAAGGAAGACTTCAATATGGCTTTTATTTCTCCGATACCTGCACAGCAGGAAGGGGTTTTATATTTGAATTTTGTGGCAGAGAAGTTTCCGCATATGCTGATGATAGGCGGACATTCTAAGGGAGGAAATATTGCAGTCTATTCTGC
>JBASLQ010000597.1:0-19337 GCA_049656425.1 Sedimentibacter sp. | reverse complement strand
ACACCTCCTGTTGATTTCTCTTAAATAACATTTGAATTATAACATTAATAGCAAATGAAATCAATAAAAATATAAACTTTATTGATTTCATTTGATTTAGCAGTTGAGAAGCAATTATCAATTATATTTTCCTATTGCTTTTCTATCACCTTATCTATTGTTTAAGTTATAAAATACTTCCATGCCCTTATATTGAGCTGTATCACCTAAATTATCTTCTAATCTAAGCAGCTGGTTATATTTTGCTACACGGTCTATTCTTGATGGAGCGCCTGTTTTTATTTGTCCGGCATTTACTGCAATAACTAAGTCTGCAATAGTAGCATCGTCAGTTTCTCCTGAACGATGTGAAACAACTGCAGTAAATCCTGCTCTTTTTGCCATTTCAATTGCATCCAATGTTTCTGTTATTGTTCCAATTTGATTTAATTTTATTAAAATAGAATTGGCAACATTTAATTCAATACCTTTTTTAAGTCTTTCAGTATTTGTAACAAATAAATCATCGCCAATAAGCTGAATTTTGTCTCCAAGCCTATCATTGAGCATTTTCCAGCCTTCCCAATCTTCTTCATTCATGCCGTCTTCAATTGATATAATAGGATATTTATTTACTAAATCAACATAGAAGTCAACCATTTCTGATTGAGTAAACTTTCTTCCTTCACCTTCAAGCGTATATATCTTAGTTTCTGGATTGTATAAATCAGTTGCAGCAACATCGATTGCAAGTAAAACATCTTTGCCGGGAACATATCCTGCTTTTTCTATTGCTTCAACTATTGTTGCCAATGCTTCTTCATTTGATGTCAAGTTAGGTGCAAATCCACCTTCATCTCCTACAGAAGTATTTAATCCCTTGCTTTTAAGAACATTTTTTAAGCTGTGGAATATTTCAGCACCCATGCGCAAGGCTTCTTTAAAGCAGCATGCTCCAACAGGCATTACCATGAATTCCTGTATATCAACATTGTTGTCTGCATGTTGTCCACCGTTTAAAATATTCATCATTGGCACTGGAAGAGTTTTAGCATTTACCCCTCCAAGATACTGATACAATTGCAACCCCAATGTATCTGCTGCAGCTTTTGCACAAGCTATTGACACACCTAAAATTGCATTAGCCCCAAGTTTTCCTTTATTTGGTGTCCCATCAAGTTCAATTAACATTTTATCTATTGATACTTGATCTATTGAATTTCTTCCTATTAATTCGGGAGCTATTATATTGTTGACATTGTCAACAGCAGTTAATACTCCTTTTCCCAAATATCTTGATTTATCTCCGTCTCTTAATTCAACAGCCTCAAAAGCTCCCGTAGATGCACCTGAAGGAACGCCAGCTCTGCCGTACCCTCCGCTTTCTGTCCAAACCTCAACTTCAATTGTTGGATTTGCTCTTGAATCTAATATTTCTCTTGCATATACATCTGATATTATTGTCATTTTAAGCCTCCGTTTTATTGTTTATTGTGTATAATCAAACTTTGTCCGGTCATTTCGACAGGTTGTTCCAAGCCCATAAGTTCTAGCATTGTTGGTGCAATATCTGCTAAAATGCCTTCATTAAGTTTAAATTTTTTTGTATTGTTAACAACTATGAAAGGCACTTTATTGGTTGAATGTGCTGTAAGTTTTACAAGTGTTGTTAGATCCAGCATTTCTTCACAATTGCCGTGATCTGCAGTAATTAACGCTACTCCGTCATTTCTGATTATAAAGTTCACAATTTCTCCAAGACATTTGTCGACAGTTTCAACAGCTTTTATAGCTGCATCAATATCTCCGGTATGACCTACCATGTCAGGATTTGCAAAATTAATTATCATAACTTGATAAATGTCTTTTTCCAACTCATACATAATCATATTTTTTAGTTCAAAAGCGCTCATTTCCGGCTTTAAATCATAAGTTGCAACATCTGGAGAAGGAATTAATTTTCTTACTTCATATTTAAAAGGTTCTTCTATTTCACCGTTGAAAAAATATGTAACATGGGCATATTTTTCAGTTTCAGCAGCACGAAGCTGCTTTATTCCCTTACTGCTTAAATATTCTCCCAGTGTGTTTTTTACAAAATGAGGTTCATAAGCTATTTCAACATTTTCTATTGTTTTATCATATTGAGTCATGCATACGAATTTTACATTTACTTTTTTTCTTTCAAAATTTTTGAAATTTTCATCAACAAAAGCTCTTGTAATTTCTCTTGCTCTGTCTGGTCTAAAATTGAAGAATATAATTGCGTCGTTTTCTTTAATTGTTCCAAGTTCTCCATTTTCTTTTTCAACAAGCAACGGTTTTATAAATTCATCAGTGACACCGTTCAAATACGAACTTTTTACAGCTTCAAGAGGATCTTTGAATTTTTCCCCCATTCCGTTTACTAATGCATTATATGCCAGTTCAACTCTGTCCCATTGTTTATTTCTGTCCATTGCATAATATCTTCCCATAATTGAAGCAATGTGGCCAACGCCTATACTTTTGATTTTTTTCTTTAACTCTTTTATGTAGTTTGGACTGCTAGTTGGACTTACATCACGTCCATCTGTTATACAATGAATTTCAACATTGTCTACATCATTTTTTTTAGCAAGTTCAATTAAGCTGTACAAATGTGAATTATGACTGTGCACGCCGCCATCAGACAAAAGTCCGATTAAATGCAATGTTGAATTATTTTTTTTAACATAACCAATAGCGTTATTCAGAGCTTCATTTGTTTCAAATTCACCGTCTTCAATTGATTTAGTTATTCTTGTAAAATCCTGATAAACAATTCTGCCTGCTCCAATGTTTAAATGTCCAACTTCTGAATTTCCCATTTGACCTTTAGGAAGTCCAACATCATATCCGCTGGATGATAAAACAGTATTTGGATATTTTCGCATTAACACATCAAAATTAGGTGTTTTTGCTCTCATTATTGCATTACCCTCATAATCTGTACCAATTCCCCAACCATCAAGGATGATCAATGCTGTTACTTTATTCATAGTACTACGACCTTCCTTATTTTGCGTAATTAATAATTTCTAAAAATTTATCTGCTGTTAAGCTTGCTCCGCCGACCAGTGCACCATCTATATCAGATTGACTTAATATTTCATTTGCATTGTCTGCATTTACGCTTCCACCATATTGAATGATTATTTTTTCTGATAATTCACTGTCATAAATATCAGAAATTGAAGCTCTTATAAATGCAGCCATTTCATTTGCCTGTTCGCTGGTTGCTGTTTTGCCTGTTCCAATTGCCCATATAGGCTCATATGCAATAATTATCTTTTCAGCATTCTGCTTGTTTATATCAGCAAAAGCTTTATTAATTTGATTTTTAACAGTTTCTTTTTCTATTCCATTTTCTCTTTGTTCTAATGTTTCTCCAACACAGAGTATAGGATTTAAATTGTATTTTAATGCTGCTATTAATTTCTTGTTTACAGTTTCATCTGTTTCATTAAAATATTGCCTTCTTTCAGAATGACCAACAATTACATAATCAACGCCCATATTTTTAAGCATTAAAGGAGATACTTCCCCAGTGTATGCGCCATGATCCTCAAAATGCATATTTTGTGCTCCAAGCTTAATTGAAGAACCATTTAAAGATTGCTTAACTGAGTACAATGCAACAAAAGGAGGACATATTAAAACATCTACGTCTGCGTTAAACCCTTTGGATAATGTTTTTAATTTTTCTACAAGTTCCAAACTTGTTTCCACATCATTATTCATTTTCCAGTTGCCTGCTACCAATGTTTTTCTCATACTATGTCTCCCTTATTTATTATCAACAGCTTCAATGCCCGGAAGGGCTTTTCCTTCTAAAAATTCCAAAGAAGCTCCTCCGCCTGTAGATATATGAGTTATTTTATCACTTAAACCTATTTTTTCAACTGCTGCTGCGCTATCCCCTCCGCCGATAATTGAAACTGCATTTTTATTTTCTGCAATGCATCTTGCAACAGAATTTGTACCTTTTGCAAAATTATCCATTTCAAAAACACCTAAAGGACCATTCCATATAATTGTTTGAGACTCCTTAATGACATTGTTGAAAATTTCTATTGTTTTTTCGCCTATATCAAGTCCCATAAAATCATTTGGTATTTTATCTACATCTGCTGTGAAAAATTCCGTATCATTTTTAAATTCTTTAGCTACTACAGTATCAACAGGCAATATAAGTTTAACATTCTTTTCCTTTGCTTTTTCTATTAATTTTTTGGCTAATTCAACTTTATCTTCTTCCAAAAGAGATGAACCTGTATTAAAACCTTCTGCTTTGAGGAATGTATACATCATACCTCCGCCAATCAATATGTTATCAGCTATATTTAACAAATTTTCTATAACAGCGATTTTGTCAGATACTTTGGCTCCTCCTAAAATTGCTGTAAAAGGTCTCTTTGGATTTTCCAAAGCAGTTCCCATTATATCAATTTCTTTTTCAACTAAAAACCCTACTGCTGATGGAAGATAGCTACACATTCCAACATTTGAAGAATGTGCCCTGTGAGCTGTTCCAAAAGCATCATTAACAAATAAGTCTCCTAATGATGATAAGTCTTTAGCCAGTTCTCCTGTATTTTTTGTTTCTTCTTTTCTGAATCTGGTATTTTGAAGAAGCATTACATCACCCGGCTGAAGTTTTGAAGCATCTTCTTTTACTTTACCATCTACAACAATATCGCAATCTTCAAAAATTACATTTTTCTCTAATAATTCGCTTAATCTTTTTGCAACAGGCATTAAGGAAAATTGCTTTAATGCTTCTCCTTTAGGTCTTCCCATATGTGACATTAATATTAAGGCAGCACCATTATCTAAAAGATAATTTATAGTTGGCAGGGAGCTTGTAATTCTAATGTCATCTATTATATTTCCTTCTTCATCCAAAGGAACATTAAAATCACATCTTACAAGAACTTTTTTACCGCTGGCGTTTATATCTTTTAAAGTCTTCTTATTCATTATTCTACCTCCATATAACAATTGAGAGCAATTAAGCAGCAATTGCTTTTAAATCTTTTTCTATCGCTCGTCTATTGCCATCTATGCTCCATCTATTGTACTTTCATTGATCCCCAGTACTTTACAACTCTTACTAATTGCGATGTAAACGACATTTCATTGTCATACCAAGCAATAAGTTTTACCATTTGTTTCCCTTCAACCTCAAGAATCTGAGTTGACAATGCATCAAATACACATGCATAGCTGCTTCCTATTACGTCACTTGATACTATTGGATCTTCTGTATAAGCCAATGTTTCATTAGAAGCTTTTTTAACTGCAGCATTAATTTCTTCAACTGTTGTGTTTCTTTTTAATTCTACTGTTAAATCAACAACTGAACCTGTGAGGGTAGGAACTCGAAGAGCTATACCGTCTAATTTGCCTTTTAATTCAGGAAGAACAACACCAACTGTTTTTGCGGCTCCTGTTGACGTGGGTACAATATTAGCTGCAGCAGCACGGCCTCTTCTTGACATAATTCCTTTTTTATGTGAATTGTCATGAATGTTCTGATCATTTGTATAAGCATGAACTGTTGTCATTAATCCTTTTACAATACCAAATTCATCATTTAATACTTTTGCTAATGGAGCAAGGCAGTTTGTTGTACATGACGCTGCAGAAACAACTGTTTCAGTACCATCAAGAATATTGTGGTTTACATTATAAACTATAGTTTTTATATCACCTTTTCCTGGTGCTGACAATATTACTTTTTTAGCTCCTGCTTTTATATGAGCTTCTGCTTTTTCTTTGTCATTAAATTTACCTGTACAGTCAATAACTACATCAACATTAAGTTCTTCCCAATTGCAGTTTTCAGGTTCTCTTACTCTGGATGTTATAATTTCATTACCATTTACATTTAATATGTTGTCCTTGTAAGAGATTTTATCAGTCATGAAATTTCCATGTGCTGTGTCATATTTTAATAAATATGCCAATGTGTCAACTTCTGAATTTGTATTAATTGCTACAACCTTAAAATCATCGTCCTGTGACATTAGTCTCAACGCCAATCTTCCTATTCTTCCAAATCCATTAATCGCTACTCTAACCATGTTATCCTCCTAAAATTATATAATTAATATTAAATTTTTTATAATTACAATTCTAATATCCTTTTTGCAGCAGCTTCGTCTGTTACAAGGATAAAATTATTATTAAATTTAGATATTGCATAAATTGCTTCTGCTTTTGAGCTGCCTGCTGCAACTCCTATAGAATTTTTTATTTCTTTGAAATTATCCAACGTAATTCCAACAGAATTAATCTGCATTTTTACATTGCCTTCATTGTCGAAAAAATAGCCAAAAGCTTCAGCTGTTAAGTTTTCTTCTTCAATTTTATTGAATACATTTTTTTCAGACCTTCTTCTTACTGCCATTTCTTTAGCATTTCCAAGTCCAAAAACCAATAAGTTGATTTTTTGTATATCTTCAAGAACATCATTTATTAATTTGTTATTTTTTAAAACATTCAGTTCCTGTTCATCTAAATTGTCAGGTATGTGTAGAAGTTTGTATTGAGCATCTAACTTTTCTGCCAAATTTGCAGCTATAGTATTTGCCTGTATTTCTAATTCTTCGCTTAACCCTCCTCTTGCCGGTAAAACCAAAAGATTTCTAATACCTTTTTTCCTTTTCATTTGATTTACAATGCAAGCCATTGTAGTTCCGCCTGTAATGCCTAAAATTGTGTCATTTTTTATGTATTCCAAAACAATTTCAGCAGCTTTTTTCCCAAGATTGTTAAAAATAAAAATATCTTTTTCAGCATCTCCGGAAACTACAGCTACTTTCTTTAGCTTTAGCTTTTCCATTAATTTTAATTCTAACTCAGATAAATTTTTAATGTAATAAAAAGTATTATGTATTTCTGATAACACATCAATTCCAATGGACGTCAATTCTACACCAGACGCTTTAATCTCAATTAAATTCATTTCTTTTAATTTGTCAATTTCGGTTCGCATTGTTCTTTCTGTAATTCCAAGTTTTATTGCTAATGTTCGTCTGCCAATAGGCTGAAATGCGCTGATCACTTTAAGTATTTCATACCTTTTCATTAACAATTCAACAATTTCAGGAACTATTTTGCTTTGTATTTCAATTATTGTATTTATATCCATAAATGCCTCCGGGATATATTTTGTCCCTACTGTTCGTTTTACGTCCCTATCTTTATTCTACCATATTTACATTATATTGCAATAGTCTTTTTTGTATTTTGGGTTATTATTTTGATGATATATGGAAGTGGTTTTTAGATATGTGTTATACTATTTAAAATTGCGGAGTAATTAATCGTCTATAATTCAAATTATAACATACTAAATTATGATTGTATAGTGCTTTTACATATTTTCTTATTTTAATATTATCATAAAAAATAAAGAATATGCAATAATAATTGACATATTCTCTTGTATTATATTTATATTTATATTTATATCCTAATATCTTCTTCTCATTGATGATGATGATATTCTCATTTCATCTCTGTATTTTGCAACAGTTCTTCTGGATATATTTATACCGCTTGTACTGAGCATTTCAGCAATCTTTTGATCACTTAAAGGTTTTTGGGTATTTTCATGTTCTATTAATTTTTTTATTTGTGTTTTAACGCTTGTTGATGATACTCCATCGCCGTCTGTTTCATGAATGCTGCTGGCAAAGAAATATTTAAGTTCAAACAATCCAATAGGTGTTTGCACATATTTTCCATTGGTAGCTCTGCTCACTGTAGATTCGTGAACACCAATGTCGTCCGCTACATCCTTAAGAACTAAAGGTTTTAATGCAGTCTTTCCTTCATCAAAAAACTTTCTTTGAAATTTCAATATTGATTCAACAACTTTATAAAGAGTCATTCTCCTTTGTTCTATACTTTTAATGAGCCACATAGAAGAATTAAGTTTATCAGATAAAAATTTATTTGCTTCTTTGTCATCCAAAGTATTTACCATTTTTTTATAATAACTGCTTATTGACAATAAAGGCAAATTATTGTCATTGACTATTATAATATACTCATCATTAATTTTTTCTATAGTAACATCAGGAACAATATATCTTATATTGTCGCTGTCTACTATAAATCCTCTTGAAGGCTTTGGTTCGAGCATTTTTATTATATCACAAATACTTTGAACTCTACTGACAGTAATATGCAAGTCTTTAGCTATTTTTTGAACTTTATTGGTAGCTATTTCTTCTAAATATTTTTCTACAATAATATATGCATTTTTATCTTGAATACCTTTTTCCTTAAGCTGAATCATAAGGCATTCGCTTAAGTTTCTGGCGCCAACTCCAATGGGATCAAAAGTTTGTATAAGCCTTAAAACTCTTTCTACTTCAATAACATCTTCATTTAATAAAAGACTTATATCTTGCAAGGAACATCCTAGATATCCTTTATTATCCAATGACTCAATAATAAATTCACCTATTCTCTTTTCCTTATTAGTTTTTACTGAAATTCCAAGTTGAATCATAAGATGATCTTTAATAGACATTTTTTTAGAAGTATAGCTCTCAAATGATTGCTTGTCATCTGTTTCTGCAGTTCTTTCATAAGCCTTATAGCTTAAATCATCATATTTCTCGGTAATATCCTTCCAATCGATTTCATCGTTATCATCTTTCTTTTCAAATTCTACTTTTTCTTCATCGGAATTGGATTCTTGGCTTTTATTATCAACAGATTCAAGAAATGGATTCACTTCTAATTGTTTGTCTATAAACTCCATTAATTCTACATTATTAAATTGTAATATTTGTATTGCTTGTCTTAATTCTGGCGTCATAATAAGCTTTTGAGTTTGTGACAAGTTTAATTCAAAGCCCATTTTCATAATATCACTCCTTGTTACTATATATTATAACAAAATTTATCAATTTTTCAACATTATATTATATTCTATTAAATAATCATTATTTTAAACTATAAATATTTAATTAAATGTTTGGCATTAATTGATTATATCAAAAAAAACTTAAAAATGCTAAATGTATTTTATGTAAAATAAATAATTATATTAAATTTATAATTTTACTTGATTTTTAATTTAAACAGATATATACTACACCTAATTAAAAATTAATGGATGAAGCTGGCGGAAGAATATTCGACCGTCAATGGACATGACTCTGGAGAGACTCATAATGGGCACCGAAGGGGAAAGTTGTCAATAATTAATTGACAATGAAACTCTCAGGTAAAAGAACGGAGATATAAAATACGAAGTATTATATATTTTTGTTGTTCAGAGAGACTCTTAAGTCTCTTTTTTGTATGCCCTAACCCCGTTTTTCAGAGTCTTTTTTCTGAAAAACGGCGGTAGGTCAACCGCAACGAGTTCCTAATTTATGTGACCGTAGGGAACAAATAAATTAGTGAACGAGACTGCGTATGCCCTAACCCCACAATTCCGACCGTAGGGAAGGAATTGTGGCGGTAGGTCAACCGCAACTAGTTCCCATTTTATGTGAACGATAGTGAACAAATAAAATGGTGAACGAGACTGCGATATTTATTAAACTACATGGAGGTCAAAATGAAAGGTATAATTACAATTATAGGAAAAGACAGAGTAGGAATAATCGCACAAGTTTCAACTTTGTTGGCTAATAACAATGTTAATATTTTAGATATTAACCAAACAGTAATGAGAGAATATTTCACTATGATTATGCTTGTTGATTTAGAAAACATTAAAATTGATTTTACAGACTTACAACAAGCACTTGATAAAAAATCAAAAGAAATAAAAATGGAAATAAAAATACAACGAGAAGACATTTTCAATAAAATGTATGAAATATAACGGGAGATGACATGATTAAATCAAAAAATATATTAGAAACAATTAAAATGGTTGATGAATTAAAATTTGATATCAGAACCATTACAATGGGCATTTCGCTTTTAGACTGTGCTGATTCTGACGGAGAAAAATCAAGAATTAAAATTTATGATAAAATTGCCAGGCTTTCTGAACATTTCGTTGAAATTGTAGAAAAAACCGAAAAAGAATTTGGAATTCCAATAATAAACAAAAGAATATCTGTTACTCCAATTTCAATCATAGCAGGATCAAGTAATGATTCAGACTATGTGAAATATGCAGAAATTTTAGATAAAGCTGCAGAAACTGCAGGAGTAAATTTCCTTGGGGGTTTTTCTGCATTAGTACAAAAGGGTTTTACAAAAGGTGATGAAATATTAATCCGTTCTATACCTGCAGCTTTAGCTGCCACAAATAAAGTTTGTTCTTCTGTAAATGTTGCAACAACAAAAGCAGGAATAAATATGGATGCTGTTAAGTTAATGGGTGAAATAATAAAAGAAACAGCATACTTGACAAGAGACAATGACAGTATAGGCTGTGCTAAACTTGTTGTATTTGCTAATGCGGTTGAAGATAATCCATTTATGGCAGGTGCATTCCATGGAACAGGAGAAGCCGAAACTTCCTTAAGTGTTGGTGTAAGCGGGCCCGGAGTCATGAAAAATGCTTTGGAACAAGTACGAGGGGAAGATTTTACCACTGTTTGCGAAACTATTAAAAAGACAGCTTTTAAAATAACAAGAGCCGGAGAAGTTATAGCAAAGGAAATATCAAAACGTTTAAATATACCTTTTGGTATCATGGATTTATCTTTAGCTCCTACTCCTGAAATAGGAGACAGTGTAGCGAGAATATTAGAAGAAATAGGACTTGAAAGCTGCGGAGCCCATGGAACGACAGCAGCACTGGCATTATTAAATGATGCTGTTAAAAAAGGTGGAATTATGGCTTCTTCTAATGTTGGCGGATTAAGCGGCGCTTTCATTCCAGTAAGTGAAGATGAAGGAATGATAGAAGCAGTAAAATGCGGTTCATTAAATATAGAAAAATTGGAAGCAATGACATGTGTTTGTTCTGTAGGTCTTGACATGATTGCAATACCGGGAGATACAAAAGCAAGTACCATTTCAGCAATAATTGCTGATGAATGTGCTATTGGAGTAATTAATCAAAAGACCACTGCTGTAAGATTAATACCTGTTTATGGAAAATCATTAGGTGACACTGCTGAATTTGGCGGATTGTTAGGACATGCTCCTATTATGAAAGTAAGCAGTTTCTCAAGCGATGATTTTATAGCAAGAGGCGGCAGAATTCCGGCCCCAATTCATAGTTTCAAAAACTAATACATTTAATAAAAAAAATAGAGATTCTTCGCAAAGCTTAGAATCTCATATTTTATCTACTGCTAAATCAATTATTATATCTATTATTCTTAGCAGTCTACTTGTTCTTTAGCTATATACTCGCTATCCTTGAGTATTTTTATTGCTTTATCTGTTTTAGAATCATTTACTAAAATAATAGGGCCAGTGCAGCCCATGCCGCTTTCAGCATAAACATCATGCTTCCATAACACTTTAACTGCATCTTCTAAATCCATTATTTCAATTCCTGATATTTGAGAAGTTACTACTTCTTTTTTTGGTGCAGCAACTGTATCTTCGGATGTTTTTTTAACAGACTTTGTACTGTTTAAAATTTCCGTTAATCCTGCTTTATGTGCTTTTTCAAATTCTTCTTTTGCAATTTTTAAACAGTTGCCTTTAACAAGTTCTCCAGCAAATTTAATTGCTCCTTCTACTAACGTAGCTCCTGATGCTCTGGATATAATAAGTATCAATTTATCAAATCCTTCACCAATACCAGGTCCATAGCCATAGCCTAAAGATTCATAGTTACCGCCTGTTGTGTATGATGAAAATATTTTTATCATTAAATTTCCTGTTAAAGAATCCATGACCATTACATCAGCTGATCCCATAAGAAGGTCATTGCCTCTCATAACTGCACCGCCGTCAGCTCTTTGAGATGTTGCAAAATTAATGTCATATCCCTGCTTTTTAAGTTTTGTCAGTGCAATTTCAGTTTGTCTTGCACCATCAATATTTAAAATTCCAACAGTAGGATTTTTTATACCGCAGGCTTTTGCTGTTATAATACCATAAATTGCATTTTTTACCATGCCTTCAACTTTATCTGTTGAAGATGTGCCTGTTGTTGTTGCAATAAACATTTCCTCTCCTTTTCCAGGAGTTACAATTCTTCCAACTGTTGAGATTCCTATTGGAAATGGGTAATGCATTGTTACGGCAGCATCAATTTCTTTTGAATCAAGCAATGACTCCATAGTTTTGTGAGCTTCATCTTCAGATTGCACAAGTGCAGTTTTTATGCCTTCAGCACTTTGGGATCCTATTACTGTTGTGTCTATTCCATATCTTGCTGCATTTGTAGCAGCTTGAAAAATCGTATGCTCTCCATGCTCACTACCCATTGCAGTAACAGCAACTCTGGGCTTTTGTCCATATTCACCGCTTATTAATGTATCAGCCAGCTGGTTGAATACTTTTCCTATTATTTGATTCACTTGTTTTTCAGACATATACGCACCTATTCCCCCAATAGATTTGAAGCGAAATCCTTTAATGCTTGTGCAATTAATTCCTTTACCTTATTTTCTAAAATAGTCGATTGCTCTTCTTGTTTTCCTTTATTTGCTTCAATAATAAAGGAAACTCCATCAAACAAATTAGTCATTCTACCAAGGAATAAACTTCCCTTGCCAACAATCATTGTATTTTTAATTTTTCCGTCAAGTATATCTTGTCTGCAAAATCCTATATATGGAACTCCGGATGGTATATGTCCCTGAGTTGGAGCCCAGCCAGTCATTCCATGTTTTTCTGTGAATGCTTGCAAATCTTTCTTTTCTATATCTCCTCTTTTAACAGCTAATGCACCAATCATTTTATAGTTAGCTAATGGTACATCTCCTGCTCCGGCAGGTTTTGTTATATCAGGATTCTGCATTTCAACAGAATATTTATCTACATCTGTTATTTTCATTCCCACTTTATCTAAAGAAGATACTAGAGAAGTAATTACAGCCTGTGGAGATGAGCCTGTTCCAACTGTATGTCTGCCTACTAAATCAAGATTAATTTCAGGATTTATGCCATCATTTTCACTTACCAATACAGCAAATCCTCCAAGAACATCCTCAAGAATAGGAAGACCTTTTTTAATATGATCTTTGCCGTTCATACCAAGTTTTGCTGTACATCCGCCTGCTGAAACAACTACATTTTTATATACTCCTGCTTTTACTAAAGCAGCAGCTTCTATTAAAGCATGAGTTGGTCCTGCACAAAATCCTCTTGTATCTGAACCTGTAGCATTAACAAAACCTGCAACTTCAGCACAAGCTTTTGCAAAGTTTCCGCCGCCTCTTTGATTCATATCACCGCACGCTTCTTCGCAACAGTCAATTACATAGTCAATTTCTTCTTTATTAATGTTATGTTTAGCAACAAGGTTCAACAATGCAAGAACATTAGATGCTTTTGATACAAGATTTTCAAGCATTATATGAGCACTTAAATTAACATCAATATCATGAGCTCTTTTAATGCAGCCGACTAATTCATCATTATTATATAAAGGTTCTGCATGTTCTTCATCAACATATTTTTTAATAACAGCTATTTCTTCACCTTCACATATTCTGTTCATTAAACTGTCATCAAATAATGGATGGTTAGAAAGTTTTTCTTTTGTCTGAGATAAAAAATCCTTTTCAAGTTTTACAAGATCAAAAACATCACACATTTGCATTAAAACTATGAATTCATCCTGCGGCATAATTTCACCATACTTGCCAAATCTATCTGCTCCTTCTGCTTCCTTATCATGCCAAGGCTGCTCGTGTTGAGCTAGTTCTTCAGGAGTAATACTTCCTATATATACTTGATTAGGTAAATATTTGACAACCTGGTCGAAAGTTCTTAAATGATTTCTTATTTGTTTTAAGTATTCAGAATTTGGATTAACTGTTTTTTCAGTTGTTTGAGTACTGCCATTATGAATTACCATATCTGGCGTAAATACTAATATATAACTTGCTCCTCTAATTACACTGTTCATAGTAACCTCCGTTATTTTATTCAATTAAATAATAGCTTGAATTGAATGTTGTTATGTAATCCTATGTATTGAGACAATATTGCTCGACATATGGACTACAAGACTATCCATGGAATCCTCCACGGTAGTATTTGTTAGCCTACATAACAACATCCAATAATTATAATTTTAAAATTTGCTTCGCAGTAATGCGAAGCAAATTTGTAATTATTTGTTGAAATATTATTATATAATATAAATCAACATCAATTAACAATTATCAATTTAATATTGAATATTGAATATTAAAGATATTTACAATAATCTTCTCTGATTGGAGTCATTTCATTAATTATATCATCAACGTCCAATACCATTTCCATCATACTGATTTGTTCATCGTAAACTGATTCGTCAACTTCATCCTTGATTTCTGGTTCACATACATGAAATACACTGAGTCCTAACTGAACTCCTGTCAATGGGCCTGCAAAAGTCGGGTCTCCGTTTGCAACAGTTTCTGCAGCTAAACCAGCTGCTTCACCTTCTGCTGCTCCAAGTACAACTACTATATTTTCAGCACCGTACTTTTCTGCAAATTCTTTAACCCTTTTTTGATTTTCCAAATCCATTGCGCCTGCGGAAGTTCAGACAAAGCATTCAGTAGATGAGAATACTACTTCAGCTCCAGCAGTTTTAACACATTCTTCAATTGCTGGCCCTGGTATTCCATCCCTGTCGCCTATTATAATAACTTTCTTGCCATTCAATAAGCTCATTTTAATTCCTCCTCGTTTTTAATTTTATCATGTGGGGACATTCCTTATACTCCAAAGACTATCCATATACTAAAGGTGTGTCCCCTTTCTTATGAAAAGGTGTGTCCCCATACCGCTAAATATATTTCTTAATCATTGCTTCTATATTTTCAGGTGTAGCATCTTCCTTAATTAATTCTTCTATTTTTTCACCATCTTTATACATAGCAATGACAGGTAAACCCAATACCTTTTGTCCAATAGCAACTCTTCTTGCTTTTGTAGTATTTAATTTTGAAAATTTTAATTTATCGCCATACTTTTCAGAAAGTTCCATAACATGCGGCATCAATGCTTCACAAGGAGCACATCCGTCACCGAAAAAGTCAACTAATACATAACCTTCTCCTTGCAATACTTCTTCATCAAAATTAATTTTATCTAAAACTAACATTTAGTACCTCCTATAAAGTTTCTATGTATTTTTCTGCCTGTACAGCTGCAATGGCACCGTCAGCTGCTGCCGTAACAACTTGTCTCAAGCTTTTAACTCTAATATCTCCTGCCGCATACACGCCTTCAATATTAGTTTTCATATTTTCATCAGTTACAATATAACCTTTTTCAATATTTAAAATACCTTCAAATATTTTAGTTTTAGGTTCATAACCAATAAATACAAAAATACCAAATGTTCCATCATCTTCATCAGCAAATAACTCAGTCAGTTCTCCTGTTTTAACATTTTCTAAAACCATTGAATTGACAATACCATCACCTTTAATTTCCTTAACTACAGAATCCCATATAAAGTTCATCTTTGGATTATCAAAAGCTTTTTCTCTAATTGATTTTGCTGCTCTTAGTTCATTTCTCCTGTGAATTAAAGATACTTTCCTTGCAAATTTTGTTAAGTATAAAGCTTCTTCAACTGCTGTATCTCCGCCTCCAACTACAAAAACTTCAAAATCTTCAAAGAAAGCTCCGTCGCATGTTGCACAGTAAGAAACACCTTTTCCTATGAAAGTTTTTTCACCAGGACAGCCAATTGGCTTAGATGAAGCTCCTCCGGCAATTATTACAGTTTTTCCAACATACTCGCCTTTCTTGCCGACAAGTACCTTTTCTTTACCTTCAAGTTTAACTTCAAGAATTTCATCATATACTTTTTCTGCTCCAAAATGCTTTGCTTGTTCAGCCATACGATCTACTAAAGTAGGACCAGAATCACCTTCAAGACATCCGGGATAATTTTCAACTTCTGATGTAAGAACTATTTGTCCTCCATCTTTTTCTTTTTCAATAATTAAAGTACTTAATCTTGCCCTTCCGGCATATAGACCTGCTGACAATCCTGCCGGACCTGCACCAATTATTATTACATCATATACTCTGCCCATTTTACACCTCTTTCCTATGTAACTTCTTTGTAAATATAACTTATCATATTTTATATAAATATGATATATAATTGTTGAAAATCACATTAAATATTCAACAATTATATTATGTTCGCGGCGATTTTTCAATTACCGCGAACTATAATGTTTACTTTTCGAATACTGTTTGTTCTGTAACTTCAGTTTCTAAAGCTCTCAATGCTCTTCCTACCAAGTTTCTTCTTATGTCTCTTTCTTCTTCAATAGTCAAAGATGGATTTCCAAGGGGATGAGGAATTGCAATAGTAGGAACTATTCTGTTAGCCCCAACTGTCAAAGAAATAGGAACTATTGTACACATATGTACTACTGGAATTCCTGCTCTTTCAATTTCTTTTACCATCGTTGCACCGCAACGAGTACAAGTACCTCAGGTTGATGTCAGTATAACTGCGTCAACTCCGTCAGCTTTTAGTTCTTGTGCATATTTTGCAGCAAAGCCTTTTGCACTTTTAACAGCTGTTCCATTACCAACAGTTGTATAGAAATATCTGTGAAGGCTGCCGATTTTGCCTTGTTTTTCAAATTCTCTTAAAATATCTACAGGCAATACTCTGTCCGGATCTAAATTTGCATAAACTGGGTCATATCCGCCATGAGCTGTTTCATATGTTTCTTCAGTTAAATCCATTACACCGTCAATATCATATTTCCCATATTTAGAAGCACTTGATGATTCTATATGGTCAGGATTTCCTTTAGGAACAATTCCACCGGAAGTAACTAAAGCAATTTTAGCTTTTGTTATATCTTTTATTGCTTTATTAGGAGCTACTCTGTCAAAATCAGGCATTGGAAATTCTGTTTCAAATTCCTTATCGCTCAATTTATTTAAAAGCATTTTTACAGCTCTTTTTGATCCTCTTTCTTTTTCATAGAAATTTACTCTTATACCATTAGGCATGTATCCTTCTTCTGATGATGCGCCTATTTTTTCTCCCTTGGCAATTTTTAATGCAAGTGGAGCCATTTTTTTAACAGCATCACGCATGCCTGCTGCTGAATTCTTCGTAGAAACAACATACACGCTTGTTTTAAACATATCAGCACCAGGATTTTCTTTGTACATACCTGTAATTACTGGTATTCCTAATTCATCCTTTACTGCTTTTGCAATAGTTCCGCATGCTACGCCATATCTTCCTGCATTAAATGCCGGACCTGCTATGAATAAATCAGGTTTTAATTCTTTAACCATATTTAATACTATTTTTTTAGCTTCTTCAAGATTTTCGTTGAAATATGAGTCTCCGCATACTATTGTAGCAACAATTTCTGCTTCATCACCAAATGCTTGCTTGAAAGCTAGTCCAGGACCTACAATGCCTTCTCTTACTTCAGCTGGAATATGAGCCATTTCTTCTCCGCCTACATTGGCAAAGAATTGATTTATATAATGAACAACTTTTAGCATAATTATCTCCTCCTTCCTATCTTGCACTCAATTTATTGAAGCCCATTTCATTAGTAGCTCCTGTAATAACCTGTAGTTCAGCTGTAATGCTTCCATCTGCATGCAAGCTGCCGTCATAACCACCGGCGATTACATTTGCAACTTCAACATGACCAATTATTTTGTCCATAGGTGGAAGTTCAATTACTTCATTGGCATTTCCGCCTGTTACAACTGCATTTGCATGAACATCAGCATCTGCAAGTGATTGAGATGTGCCGTCTCTTCCTGCGTATTCATCTGTAATAAGAACAGTTTTTATGCCTTTTGCTTCTATTTTTTTACAGTTCATAATTAAGTCTGTATCCGGGTTTCCAAAACCTTCTTCAGAAACTATAACGCCGTCAACTCCCAGGAATTCTGCAAGTTTCGCGCTCCAGTTTGAAGATCTTTCTTTGTCAGCAAGGTATACATTTTCGTTAGTAATAATAACTCCAACGAAATTCAATGTCTTACCATGTTCTTCAAACAAATCATGAACTACAGGATTGTTCAAATGGTGATATGTAGTATTTTTGTCACACGCTGATACACAGTTACCGCTTACAATAGCTCCATCCAATATTTCTGTAGGATAAATCAATGTTGCTAATGATTGTTTTGCATCTACTCCATATACATAAGTGTCATGCATCAAGCCTTGGCTTTGAAGCATCAATACGTATGCTACCCTTGGCAATTCAGGATACAGTTTAATTCCTTCAGTTATTGTAGGTGTTTCAAATGTCTCAACTTGGTCAGGAGTCAAAATTCTTGCAAGTTCACCAAGGTATAAAGCTACTTTATATCCTGCAAATCTTAAAGCTTTTTCATGTTCATGTTGTTTTAAGCTGTCAATAGGTTCACAAACTAAAACTAAATTGTTTAATTGTGAAAATGGTGTAAATTCAGCTCCAGGTCCGGTCATATCAATGATACCTTCTTGGAAACCAACTATCTTGCCTGTTGTAACAACAGCAGCACCTTTTAAAACATTTGTTTTGCCTGAACCAACAGTTTCAACTTTATTAATCATGCCTGGGAATATTCCTCCAGGTCCTTCAACTTTTACCCTAGGTTCGATAACATCCTTAACAGGCATTATACGAATACTTTCACCTGGTTTTGCAAGCTCAACTTCAGCTGACTTAAAATTCCGATCTTCTAGAATTATTGCTTTTACTTCTTCTTTGTTAACATACAATGTGCCATTTTCTACTTTGGACACTTCAGCAAACTGAATATCCTTAATGAAAATGTAGCCTAATTCTAACTTCAAAACGTTCACCTCCATAAAATTTTTTGTTCATGTTTATATATTTAATGCACTTTCAAGCACAGTTAAATCAATTAGTTTAAAATCTTCCATTATTTCATCATTAATGAAATTAAGTTTGTTCTTATTAAAATTGTCATACGTCATTATTGAATTTTCTATAATACGAAGTGAATCCAAGTTAAGATTACCCTTTGTATCTGATAACATTACAGATTTATAAGGAGTTTCATTTGGCTTTACGCTGCTGGACATAGGATGAGTAAGCAACTCATACCCTTCATGTATCCTGTCTCTTGCAGCAATGAGAACTTCTCTGAAATTTCCTTGAATAAACACTGTTTTATAAATATCCTTATACTTGTCATATACCATTTCATTATTTGTTATAATCATTATGCCCACCTAATTATTTAGTATACCC
>JBASLQ010000596.1:0-1609 GCA_049656425.1 Sedimentibacter sp. | reverse complement strand
GCTCAATCCCTTCAACTTTACGCTTACCGCCTACTACCTAACTGTCTACGCTTAACATCATAAGTCGCCTGATGATGTCCAAGACTCGCTATGAGTGGTTTGCTAAACCTTTCTCAGTGGGAATCCCACCAACTATATGTTACGCCCTTGTCATGGCGCACTGACTGGCACGGGTTACATTTGGCTGGTTGGGAGCCTTAGGCTACAAGCTATACCACTATCACATGCTAGGATGTGTACTCATTCCACAGATTTATGTTGTTTGATAAATAATAATGAATCATTAGTTCCTGTCACCACCAAATTTGCCACCAGGAAACCCCTTTATTAATCCTTCAATCTCTAAATTAGTGATATACTCAATTAATTGAAATGGTTTTATTTAAATTGCAATTGAAATTTCATCTATTATTTTTTCTTCATCTTTTAAGCATGACATAATTTTAGTTTCAATTTCATTTAAATTCCTTTTATTTAGTGAATTTGTATTTTTAGATTTATAATTCTTGTCTTCACATTCATCACTTTTATCTTCTATATTATTTTTCAAGAAATCATTAATACAACATACATCCTCACTCACTAGCAACTGTCTAGGATTCAAATATATTTCTGCCCCATTGTAGATTAAATTATTAGTTCCTTTTCCTGTTGCACTATAAATATCAGAAGGAACTGCAATAATTTTCTTTCCCTGATTTTTAGCAATATTAGCTGTTATTAAAGCACCACTATTCTCTGAAGCTTCAACTATTAATACTTTTTCACTCCAACTGCATATGAGATAATTTCTCCTTGAAAAATGTTCAGGCCTTGCTTTAACACCAGGTGCATATTCTGAAATAACTATTCCACTTTCAATAATGCTTTCCATTAATTTATCGTGCTCCTTGGGATAGCATATATCTAGACCATTCCCTAAAAATGCAATAGTATAGCCTCCAGCATTAATACAGGCGGTGTGGGCGTAACCATCTATTCCTTTTGCCATACCACTTACAACACATATATCTTTTGAGGCTAAAAACTCTGCGGCTTCAACCACTACTTTTTTACCATAAGAAGAACATCGCCTTGAGCCAACTATTGCAACCCCTGGCTTATTTAAAACATTACCTTTGTAGTATAACATGATAGGCATTTCGTTATAATTAAAAGCAATACTTTCATAAGCTAAATTATTGCATGTCAATATTTTGATATTTTCCTTTAATGTTGATTCATAAATTCTGATAGATTCACTGAGGGATTTATTTTCAGTAATTATTTTAGCCGTTTTAACACCTATTCCTTGAACATTCATTAACTGTTCCACATCTGCATTAAATATATTTTCAGGATTATGAAATACTGCTAGAAGTCTCTTTGCAATAATAGGCCCTATTCCCTTCAATAATGACAGCCAAATCCAATATTCCATACAATCTCCTATACAATGGTCATATGCATACTTTCTTTATCTAAATCTCGTGCCATTAATGCTGATAATATGTCCTTTTTTCTTATTTTATCTGATCCTTCCATATCGGCAAATGTCCTTGCTACTTTTAAATATTTATGAAATGACCTAGCGCTGTAGCTAAATCTATCATAAGCAAGTTGAAGAACT
>JBASLQ010000595.1:0-4721 GCA_049656425.1 Sedimentibacter sp. | reverse complement strand
AGATGATATACATGAAGTATTTTATGATGAAGAAATTGGTGCAACAACAATTGACAGCCAGGGAATGGGAAAAGTGCTATTAGATCATAATATAAATGTACCAATGCTGGCAAGTGTAAAAAAGCTTATAGATGGAAGAAAACCTTACAGCAAAATAGTATTCAGTATTATCAAGGATAAAGAAAAACTCGATGAAGTAGTTGAAAAAATACAAAAAGTATTGGATTATTTTAAAGAACCAGGAGTGGGATTTATGTTTGTAATGCCGGTTGTTGAAGTATACGGTTCAAATGCCGATGATATAAAATAAAATAAAACAATACAAGGTATGATATAGGATTATCATACCTTGTATTTTTCTTAAAAAACTATAGTGAAAATAAAATTTTATCGGGTAATATATTTGAAATATAAGTGGAATCAACGCATGGACAATTCGACTTATTTATTTATAAAAAAGTAAAATTGTGTTATTGACAATTGGAATACAGTAGAATATAATAAGGTAAATGATAATGATTATCAATATCACGTAATTTAAAGGAGGACTAAAATATGACTATGACATTAGATAATATTAAACCAGGTCAAGGCGGCATTATTACATCAATTGGCGGACAAGGAATGTTAAGAAGAAGACTGCTGGATATGGGACTAACTCCTAATACACGTGTTAATGTTAGAAAAGTTGCACCAATGGGAGATCCTATAGAATTATCCATAAGAAGTTATGTGTTAACTATAAGAAAAGAAGAAGCATCAAAAATTGAATTAAAAGAGGTAAGTTGTATATGAAGTATGTTTTTGCGCTTGCAGGAAATCAAAATTCTGGAAAAACAACACTTTATAACAAGTTGACAGGAAGCAATCAACATGTAGGAAATTTTCCCGGTGTTACCATTGAGAAAAAAGAAGGTCAGATAAAGAAATACAAAGATACATACCTAGTGGATCTTCCGGGTATTTATTCTTTATCACCATATACAATGGAAGAGGTTGTTACCCGAGATTTTCTTTTGAAAGAACACCCGGATTTAATATTGAATATAATTGATGCAACTAATGTTGAACGAAATCTTTACTTAACTCTTCAATTGATGGATCTTTCAATTCCAATGGTTATTGCATTGAATATGATGGATGAAGTTAAAGCCAGCGGTAATTCAATAGATGTAAAAAAACTGTCAGATCATCTCGGAATTCCTGTAGTGCCAATATCTGCAAGCAAAAATGAAGGTATTTCAGAGCTTATAGATGTTGTTGTGAAAACTGCCCAGGGAAAGAAAAGCCCTAAAAAACTTGACTTTTGCACAGGAGAAGTTCATAAAGCAATACATGCAATATCACACTTAATAGCTGATCAGGCAGAAAAAGAAGGCTATCCCCCAAGATTTGCTGCAACAAAGCTTGTAGAAGGCGACGAGCCTACTATGAAAGCTTTAAAAGTTACTGAAAATCAAGCTCACATAATAAATCATGTTGTTGATGACATGGAAAAGGCTTTAAATACCGACAGAGAAGCGGCCTTGGCTGATATGAGGTACAATTATATAGAACAAATTTGTGCTGATGCAGTAGTTAAAAAACAGGAAACAAAAGAGCAAATTCGTTCGGAAAAAATAGATGGTTATTTAACACATAAATATTTTGGAATACCAATATTTTTTGGCATCATGTTTTTAATATTTTGGATAACATTTGGAGCCATAGGAGCTCCACTGCAAGGATTTTTAGAAACATTGATAAGTACATTCACAAAATTTGTATCAAACTCATTAATTGCATTAAATGTAAGTGAATGGGTGCATTCTTTAGTAATTGATGGAATATTTGCAGGTGTTGGAAGTGTTTTATCATTCTTGCCGCTTATAGTAATATTGTTTTTTTTCCTTTCATTGCTGGAAGACAGCGGTTATATGGCAAGAGTAGCATTTTTAATGGATAAGATGCTTAGAAAAATCGGATTGTCCGGAAGATCATTTGTGCCAATGCTGATTGGATTTTGATGCAGTGTTCCAGCAATTATGGCAACAAGAACATTATCAAGCGAGCGAGATAGAAAAATGACAATTATATTGACTCCTTTCATGTCATGCAGCGCTAAACTGCCTATATATGGAATGATTACAATGGCGTTTTTCCCGGAAAATGCAGCAATAGTCATGATAGCTCTTTACATGATGGGAATATTGACGGCTGTATTGTCGGGACTGTTATTGAAAAGTACGATATTTAAAGGAGAGCCGGTTCCTTTCGTTATGGAACTGCCGGCTTACAGAATTCCTTCAAGAAAAAGTGTATTAATACACATGTGGGAAAAAGGAAAAGATTTTATACAAAGAGCATTTACTGTAATATTTATAGGTACAATTATTATTTGGTTCCTGCAAAGTTTTGACTGGTCATTCAACATGGTTGATGACAGCACTTACAGCATACTTGCTTCTGTGGGCTCTTTAATAGCACCAATATTTATCCCATTAGGATTTAATGATTGGAGAGCTTCAACAGCTCTTATAACAGGATTGACTGCAAAGGAAGCTGTTGTGAGCACATTGACTGTTTTAACAGGTGCTGTAACAGATACAGATCTTTCATCAATATTGAACACAATGTTTACTCCATTAAGCGCATTTGCATTTTTAACATTTACATTGTTGTACATGCCATGCATAGCCGCTTTTGCAGCAACAAAAAGAGAACTTGGTTCAATGAAATATGCTTTGCTGACTGTTTTATATCAAACGGTGACAGCATTTATTGCTGGAACCCTTGTTTACCAAATTGGAAGTTTGTTCATATAGGAGGTAATTATGAATTATGCAGATGTAGTTATTATTTTAATAATTGCAGCAATTGCTGCAGGTGTTATAAAGTACATGAGAAAACAAAAGAAAAACGGGAGCAGCTGTTCCGGATGTTCTGGATGTTCGAAAAGCTGCTCAGGCAGACAATAAAAAATAAAATTCACTAGGGTGCAGCTTAGTGATTTTTTTTATGAAGGTTTATATTACAGAAACTTTTCAGGACGCATTACAGCAAAGGAGAATTTGCAGCATGAATCTGGAATAAATTAATATAACTTTCACCATTTCAGAAACATATTTAAACTTAATGAATATACATATATATTTATTTGGGAGGTGCAATATGGATGATTTTTTAGTAAGTAATCAATGAGATTCGTTGTTACTGATGCAACTGTAATCAGAGACAGAAGAGGCAGGCAAATAAGGCTGAGTAATTTAAGACCTGGAGAGTTTGTAAGAGTTGAGCATGCAAACTTCCAGACAATGAGTCTGCCGCCGCAAACAACTGCTTTTAACATACAGGTTTTGTAAACCGATTAAGATAAAAGCCGCCATTTTATTACATGGCAGCTTTTATCTTATTAATATTAAATGAACAAGTTTACGTTGGATTCTTCAGCATCACCTAAATAAGTTCCAACTCCTGCAAACTCAACACCATCAATTATTTCTTCCTCTGTAATTCCCATTATATCCATGGACATCGTGCATGCAATCATTTTAACGCCATTGTCCATTGCTTTTTTTACTAAATCTTCCAAGGAGTCAATATTTTTATCTTTCATGACTTTGCGCATCATGGCTGTTCCCATGCCGCCCATGTTCATTTTTGAAAGTTTCAGTTTGCTTATTCCCTGAGGCATCATCATTCCGAACATTGCATCAATTAATGGCTTTTTAACGTTCTGTTTTTCTGTTTTTCTGAGAACATTCAATCCCCAGAATGTGAAGAACATTGTAACAGGTCTTCCCATTGCAGCAGCACCGTTGGCAATTACAAAAGATGCCAGAACCTTATCCATGTCTCCGCTGAAAACAATTATTGTTTTTCCTTCATTGGCTGGAACTGGGGCTGCAGTATTCTGAACTGATGGTACTTTAGAAGTACCTGTTCCTTTTTGTAGTAACACAATATTTTGTTTGCCGTTTTTTTCAACTTTTATCAAAGTGTTTCCAGTTCTTCTACACCATGCTTCCACATCTTTTGCAAAACCGGAATCAGTTGCAGAGACCTGAATAATATCTCCATCATTTATTTTCTTTATTGTTTCATAAACTTTCATTATTGGACCAGGGCATTGCAAACCGCTGCAGTCAACTTGAATTGTTGCTTTTACTTCTTTTGATGCACCATTATTAAAATTTGTTGAATCTGCTCCATTAACTTTTGAGTCGTCTATCTGAAGAGCTTCTCCCATACCCAGGCTGTTGAAATAATCATAGTAAACAGCTTTGTAGAAATTTGTTCCTGCTGGATATACCAAAACATTTTTAAATCCATTTTCCATTAAAACTCTGGCTGCATTGTATGAACGAACCCCTACTGCACAAAATACAATTATTTTATCATTTTTATTTAATTCTGATAGTCTGCTTCTAAGTTCTCCTTGAGCAATATTTATTGCACCTGGCACTTCAAATACCATAAGTTCCATATCTTCTCTAATATCAAGCAATTTAAAATCATTTGGTTTAGAAGGATCTATATCATTCCATTTAGCAAGCTTTATTTTGTTTTGAATTATATTTTCAGCTACAAAACCTAACATATTAACAGGATCTTTTGCAGAAGAATAAGGAGGTGCATATGCAAGTTCCAGTTCTTTTAAATCATAAATGCTTCCGCCAAGACGAATGGCTGTTGCAATTGTGTCAATTCGCTTGTCTACTCCATCTTCACCTACAATTTGA
>JBASLQ010000594.1:0-3476 GCA_049656425.1 Sedimentibacter sp. | reverse complement strand
GTTCTACCAAGACCTATAACAGCACGTTTTGAAACTCTCTTTAATTGTCTTTCACTTAATGGAATGTCTGTTGCAATTATTATAATTATAGATCCTTTATCTTTCTCGTTGTTTTCTTGAAATATTCTTTCTCCGATTTTATCACCGTTTATAGTCAAATCTCTGATTGAGCCGAAATTAGACATTACAACTGCACCAATTGTATATTCTTGTCCATCAAGTTCAACAATTCTAGAAGATGAGCCTATACCCCCTTTTAAGCTATAGCATACCATTCCTGTTCCTGAGCCGACTGCTCCTTCTTCAAATACTGAATCAGCATTTTTTATAGCTTCAAAAACATGTTCTTCTTTTACATGAAGGCCTCTTATGTCATTAAGTCTGCCATCATTGCATTCTGTTACAACGCAATTGACAGTTCCCGTCGTGTTACCGATATCTTCATTTTGTTCAAGCATATATTTTGTCAAGCCTGTTGCTACGGTTCCAACACTTAAGGTATTTGTCATAATTATTGGAGTTTCTATTGTTCCAAGTTCTTCAATCTGAACAATACCGATGCTTTTTCCAAAACCATTTATTACACAGGAGGATGCCATTACTTTTTCTTTGAAAATATTGCCTTCATGGGGCAATATTGCAGTAACGCCAGTCTTTATGTTGCCGTCATTCAATGTTACATGACCAACTTTTACCCCTGCTACATCTGTTATTAAATTCTTTTGTCCTTTTTTGAGTCTGCCTATAACTATGTTACTTTCTTTTTCTAAGCCCATTTGTTTCTCCTGCTTTAATTTAAACAGCCCACAGTATCGCTCCCTTATTTATTTTACTACATTTGCCATTTTTTCATTGTCTATAAAACTTTGAATATTCATAGAAATTAATTTCGTCCATTTAGATTTGTTGTCTTTTACAATTCCTGAAGTATGTGGAGTCATATATACATTTTTCATATCCCACAATTGATCATTTTCAGGAACAGGTTCTGTTTCATATACATCAAGCCCTGCATAATTTATTGTATTGTTCTTTAATGCTTCTGTCAAATCTTCCTGATTAATTATGCTTCCTCTTGCTATATTAATTATTGAAGCGCTTTCTTTCATGAATTTCAAGTTATTCCTGTTTATCATGTGATAAGTTTCTTTGTTCAGGTCAACAGTAATAATTATATAATCACTGCTTGACATTAAATATTCTAAACCTTTTTTCCCAGAAAATACTTCATCAAAATAAGCCATGGTTAAAACGGGATTTCTTTTATAGCCTATAACGTTCACTCCAAATCCTTGAAGCCTTTTGGCAATTTCAGTTGCAATAGAACCTGTTCCTATAATGCCTATAGTTTGACCGCAAAGCTCAAACCTTCTTATTCCTTGATTCCATATGTGAGATTTTTGATTTTCTATGTGTTTCAATGCATTAGTATTATGCATTAGTATTTTGCAAACTACATCCTCTGCAATTGGAACTGAAAAAATGTCCTTGCCATTGCAAAATGTTATTTTTCTTTTTCTCATATATTCCATGTCAATTGTATCATAACCTGCTCTAAAGGACTGAATCCATCTTAGATTAGGCATCTTATCCAAAATTTCAGGTTTAAAGTTATTTGGCTCTCCAATAAGCGCTTCAGCTTCAGGACATTCTTCAATTTCTTTAAAAAATTCAATTTCAGGGAAAGAATTGCACACGATATCATAAAATCTTTTATCAATAATAATTTTCATATATTTCTCCTATTATATTTATTTTATAAAAAATTATGACGGTAAGGGGTAGGGCATAGTGCAGTCTCATTCACAAATATATTTGGAATTCGTTGCGTTTGACCTACCGCCATTTATTAGAAAAAAGACTCTAATAAATGGGGTTAGGGCATAAATAAAGGCGCTTCTGCGACTTCAATTATTTCATTATATTAACTGATGCAGTATCCTACAATTTTATAATCATCTGGAATTTCATAATTCTTTTCAGGTTTTCCAAAATTCCAAGTGAGATCAAACAAAGTGCTGTCAATAATTGCTTTAAAGTAAAGCATAATAACTGCTGTATCAATTTTCTCCTCATAATCATTGGCATATGAATCATGTCTTAAAGCCAAAACAATAGTTTCATTGTCAACAATAAATCTCCAAGGCTGTCTGTTTCTTGTTGAAGGTGCACGGTTGGCACTTACAAAGCCTTCTAAAAGACCTAAGTTTACAAGTTCATCAGGGTCTGCATTTTCTCCCCATTTTTTCATAAATACAATATCTCTTATACCAATTCTGTCAGAAACATTATCTTCAATTACTTTAACTTCAGTCTTTGTTGGATTATGCTCATATTCAGTTTCATATACAACTTTATTTTTATTGTCGTCAAATCCCAAAGAAATAAGTGCTGTAAGTTTTTTGTCTGAACTTATATTCAATTTATTTTTTATTTCTTCTCCATCTTTGATTGTTATCCAGCAAGATCCGATTCCGAGACTCCATGCATTCAGCATTATGTCTTGAGCAACATATCCTGTATTTTCTATATAGTGATCTTTTTCTTCAGAAAGGAAAACCATATAGTGAGGAGCTTCAATCATAAATTCGTTGTAACCGGCAACATCTTTAAGTTGTTCATATACTTCATTTTTGTTTTTTAATAAAACTTCTATTTCAATATCCTCAATTAACTTTTTCCCTTTTGGAAAATATTCTTTCAATTCGCTGATTTTTTGAGGACTGACTTCTTCTTTTTTGTAATCTCTAACTGATTTAATCTTTGCAATTGCATCCTTGTAATTCATTTTTAACCTCCATTGTAAGTTATATGTTATGTATACCCACATTTCGTATAAATTAACAAAATAATTTTAAAAATTTTAATTTCCTTAATAAGTTCATATAAATCCAGATTTTCATCTATAATTTCTTCATTGTCAATTAATATCCTAAAAGGTACCCTTTCAAGGTTTTCCGTATCAACATTAAAATCTACACAACTGTCAACTATTAAATTTGACTTCATACAAATCACTCCTCGTAATTTAATATTATAATTATAACAAAATTATACAAGCTATACAAATTAAATTTTCATAATATACCATTATTACACAATTTTTGTTTTTTAGCTCTTGGTAATTTTTTAACTTCTGCTTCCCTTTTCATTGCATCATTTTTGCATTTAAATTCTTCATAATACTTTAAAGCTACCGGAATTCTACCTCTTGTATACTTAGCGCCTTTTTTTTCGTTATGTGTCTTTATCCTTTTTTCAAGATTAGTGGTATACCCGGTATACAATGTGCCGTCACAACACTCAACAATATAAATATAATGCATTTTTTCACCTTTGTTTGTCATAATATATATTTTAACACAATTTATATTTTAATAAACTATAATATTAAAAAATTTGTTATAATAGATAACAATATGCTATATATTGTTCAGCTTGATGACAAAGTAAACTTTCCGACCTTGTCATTCTGA
>JBASLQ010000593.1:0-3656 GCA_049656425.1 Sedimentibacter sp. | reverse complement strand
CAATATGCTCAAGAGATTTTTTGATTTCATTCTTAATTGATTTATAATTCTTTTATTATTTTTTCTTTAAATTCAGTTGTGCTGAGAAGCCCGCCAATATCTTTAGTATGAAGATCTTTGTTTTTCAAAATTTTTTTCAATGCATTTTCAATTTTTAATGCGGCTTCTTCTTCGCCTATATATCTTAACATCATTATGCCTGATAAAATTGCTGAAGTTGGATTTGCAATATTTTTTCCTGCAATGTCCGGTGCAGATCCATGAACAGGTTCAAATATTGCTGTGTCATCTCCAATGTTTGCACTTGAAGCCATTCCAAGTCCACCTATTAATCCGGCAGCCATGTCAGAAAGTATGTCACCGTATAAATTTGGAGCTACAATCACTTGAAAAGCATGAGGATTCATAACAAGTTTCATTGACATAGCATCTACTATTATATCTTCAAATTGAATTTGCGGATATTTTTCAGACACTTTACGTCCACATTCTAAAAACAATCCATCCGACAATTTCATAATATTAGCTTTGTGAGTTAATGTAACTTTGCTTCTGTTTTCTTTTTGCGCTAAATCAAAAGCAAATTCTGCAATTCTTTCACTGGCTCCTCTTGTAATAATTTTAATGCTTTCTGCAACATCAGGAGTTGCCATGTATTCTATTCCTTTGTAAAGATCTTCGCTGTTTTCTCTCACTATTACAAGATCCAAATCTTTATAAAGAGAATCAATTCCCTCATATGACTTCACTGGTCTTACATTGCTATATAAGTTAAATTTTTGTCTCAATTGAACATTTATACTTCTGAAGCCTTTTCCAACAGGTGTTGTAATTGGTCCTTTAAATGCAATTTTATTTCTTTCAATACTTTCTAATGTTTCAGCCGGGAGAAGTTCTCCGCACTTTTCAAAAGCAGTATATCCTGCAATAACTTCTTCCCATTCAATATTGTTTGTAGCTGCATCAATTATTTCTGTAGCTGCATGCATTATTTCCAAACCAATTCCATCACCCGGAATCAATGTAATTTTTCTTTTCATATTTACCCCTTATGCGTTTTTCTGCAAACTCATTAAATTTAAAAGTCCGCCGGATTTCATCATTTCAATTTGTCTTTGTGACAAAGTTAGTTCCATATCATATTTTTTATTTTTTGTTTTATTTTCAACCGTCACTATATTGTTTTCAATTTGAACTAAAAGATTTTCTATTACAATTTCATCCATGGTATCCATATCATCATAATCTTTTTCATTTATAAATGTTAACGGAATAATACCATTATTTATTAAGTTGCTTTTGTGAATTCTTGCAAATGACTTTGCAAGAACAGCTTTTATCCCTAAATATAAAGGTGCTAAAGCTGCATGTTCCCTGCTCGACCCCTGTCCGTAATTCTTTCCTGCAACTATAATACCTCCATTGTTTTCTTTAGCTTTTTTATGGAAGTCTTTATCTATTTGCAAAAAACAATATTCTGAAAGATATGGAATATTAGATCTGTATGGAAGTAAATGCGCATTTGAAGGCATAATTGCATCAGTTGTAACATCATCTTCAACTTTTATAAGAACTTTGCCGCCAGTTATGTTTTCCATTTTTTTATTTATTGGAAAAGGCTTAATATTAGGTCCTCTAATTATTTCAACTTTAGTACCATCTTCTGCAGGTTTAACAATCATGTTGTCTTTAACTAAGAATTGTTCAGGCATTGGTATGTCAAGATCGTCTTCTTTGTCAAAATCCTCAATGCCGGCAATATAGCCTTTAATTGCTGAATATGCTGCTACTTCAGGACTTACAAGATAAACATCAGCCGAATCTGTTCCGCATCTTCCTTTAAAGTTTCTGTTGAATGTTCTTAAAGACACTCCATTTGTGCTTGGCGCCTGACCCATTCCTATGCAAGGACCACAGCCGCTTTCCAGAATTCTTGCCCCTGCGCCTAAAATTTTAGCTAGCGCTCCATTTGAAGCAATCATTGTAAGAACTTGCTTTGAGCCTGGAGATACAACCAATGACACATTCTCATGCACTGTGTTACCATCTAAAATATTTGCAATTTTCACCATATCAACAAAAGATGAGTTTGTGCAGCTTCCTATGGCAACTTGTGTAACTTTTGTTCCTTTTACCTGACTAACCGGTACTACTGCATCAGGTGAATGAGGCAGCGCAACATTTGGTTCAAGCATATTTAAATCTATTACTAATTTTTCAGAATATACTGCATCATCATCAGCTTTAAGTTCAACATAGTCTTCTTCTCTTCCTTGGGCCTTTAAAAATTCCTGTGTTCTTTCATCAGATGGGAACAAAGATGTGGTAGCACCTAGTTCAGCTCCCATATTTGTAATTGTCCCTCTTTCAGGAACAGACAGAGATTTAACACCTTCACCGGTGTATTCAAATACTTTATTAACTCCGCCCTTTACAGTAAAATGTTTTAAAACTTCAAGAATAATATCCTTGGCTGTTGAAAACTTTTTTAACTTTCCTTTAAGTTCAACATTTACAATTTTAGGCATTATAATGTTGTATGCTCCTCCTGCCATGGCTACTGCCACGTCAAGACCTCCTGCTCCTATTGCTAGCATTCCCATTCCTCCGCAAGTTGGAGTGTGGCTGTCAGAGCCAAGAAGTGTATCGCCCGGAACTGAAAAGCGCTCTAAATGAACTTGGTGGCATATTCCATTACCTGGTTTTGAAAAATAAATGCCATGTTTTTTTGCAACAGTTTGTATAAACAAATGGTCATCAGCATTTTCAGGTCCGGATTGAAGCATGTTGTGATCTATATAAGCAACTGATCTTTTTGTTTTTACTTTATCTATATTCATCGCTTCAAATTGCAAATATGCCATAGTGCCGGTTGAATCTTGTGTAAGTGTTTGATCAATTTTAATTCCTATTTCATTTCCTGGTTCCATTTCACCTGTTACAAGATGATTTTTTATTATTTTTTCTGCTAATGTAAGTGCCATATTACCTCCTTATATTGCCCTTTCTTCATGACTGTAATTATTGTTATTGTTGAAAATATGAACATTACTTAAGCTTTCCATTTCTTCGCCGGATATGTTTGTAGTTCTACCATTATCATATTCTTCGTCTATCTTATTTTTGATCGGTACTAGCCTTTCATCATTTTTATGGATTTTTTCTTCGCCTTTAAGTCCAAAGTAACTATTTATCCAATAAGCAATGCTTGAAATTCCGGAATATGAATTTATTGCTACTAAAGGAGGCTTTCCAAGTATTTTTCTTGTATCAAAACTGTTGTATATTTCTTCATCTTTTAAAAGACCGTCTGCATGAATTCCTGCTTTCGTAACATTAAATTCTTTTCCTACAAAAGGTGTTTTAGGAGGAATAGCATAATTAAGTTCTTTTTCAAAATATTTTTCTATTTCATTAATTAATTCTAAATTCATAGTCTTAGTGCTGCCTTTAATTTGCGCATATTCAATTATCATTGCTTCAAGAGGTGTATTTCCAACTCTTTCACCAATACCAAACAATGTAGTATTTACTGATGAACAGCCATACAACCAAGATGTTGTTGAATTCGTTACTGTTGCATAATAATCATTGTGTCCATGCCATTCTATTGATTCGGCTGGTACACCTGCGTAATATCTTAATCCGTGTATGAT
>JBASLQ010000592.1:0-8044 GCA_049656425.1 Sedimentibacter sp. | reverse complement strand
AGGTATTAGAAGCGATTGACCAACTAATAAATGTTCAGGATTGGTTAATCCGTTAACTTTAATAATTTGTTCAATATCAACATTATAATAATCGGCAATTTTCCATAATACCTCTCCCTTTTGAACTACATGTATGAGCATGACAACCTCCCTATTAACATTATAATATTAATATATTCAGCTGAATTCATCATAATGATAAAAAGCAAAAAAAAAGGACTATTGTCCTTTAATTATATTTTAGCTATATCTTTTCTGTATTCCATATTTTCAAATTTAATTTTTGGAATGTTTTTATATACTTTTTCTCTTGCTTCATCAAGTGAGTTTCCAAGAGCTGTTACTGCTAAAACTCTTCCGCCGTCAGTTACAATTTTTCCGTCCATTAATTTAGTTCCTCCATGGAATACAATTATGTCCTCATCCACTGATTCAAGGCCTGTTATTTCTTTACCTTTTTTATATTTTTCAGGATAACCGCCAGATGCAAGTATTACTGTAACACTATTTTCTTCTTTCCACTCCAAATCATCAGCAGCAAGATTCCCATCAATGCATTTTTCCATAATTGATACTAAATCTGATTTTAATCTTGGAATAACTGATTCTGTTTCAGGATCTCCAAAACGAGTATTATATTCCAATACTTTTGCAACACCATCTTTTATCATTAGTCCTATAAATAAAATTCCTCTAAAATCTATTTCTTCTCCATTAAATCCATTTAAAGTTGCATCAATTATGTTATCTTTAATATAATCATTTAAAGAATCTGTATAAATAGGATTAGGTGAAAAGTTACCCATACCACCTGTATTCAAACCTTTATCATCATCATATGCTTTTTTATAATCTCTTGCACTTTCCATTGGTATAATATTTTTCCCATCTACAAAACAAAGCAAGGAAGCTTCAATTCCATCAAGAAATTCTTCAATAACTACTAAATTTCCTGCATCTCCAAATTGTTTGTCATTCATTATGCTTATTACAGCCTTTTTTGCTTCACCCATAGTTTCACAAATGAGAACGCCTTTGCCGGAGGCTAATCCGTCTGCCTTAATAACTACAGGCACATTAAAATCTTTCAAGCCTTCAAGTGCTTTTTTAAAATCTTCAAACACTTCATATTTTGCTGTAGGTATATTGTATTTTTTCATAAAATCCTTTGAATAAGATTTGCTTCCTTCAAGCCTTGCACCTTTCTTCATTGGACCAAAAGCTTTAATTCCATTTTCTACGAGCATATCAACTAAACCATTTACCAATGGTCCTTCCGGACCTACTACAACTAAGTCTATTTTATTATCAACAGAAAATTTTGTAAGCTTTTCTAAATCATCTGCCTTAATTTCAATAATTTCTGCTATTTGAGCTATACCGGCATTGCCTGGAGCACAATACAATTTAGAAACTTTTACACTTTGTTTAAGTTTCCAGCATAAAGTATGTTCCCTTGCTCCGCTTCCAACAACAAGTATTTTCATCAGTACCTCCTAGTGTTTAAAGTGTCTCATGCCTGTAAATACCATTGATAAATTGTATTTATCGCATGCTTCTATTGAATCATTATCTCTGATAGAACCACCTGGTTGAATAATAGCTGTAATTCCTGCTTTTGCTGCTGCTTCAATACTATCGGAGAATGGGAAATATGCATCAGAGGCAAGAGCTGCTCCCTTGAGGCTGTCTTCTCCAAGGAATTCAACTGCATGTTCTATAGCTTGCTTGCATGCCCAAATACGATTTACCTGACCTGGCCCAACACCTATGGACTGGCCATTTTTAACTATTGTAA
The DNA here is from genome assembly GCA_049656425.1 of Sedimentibacter sp. Classification (GTDB taxonomy): domain Bacteria; phylum Bacillota; class Clostridia; order Tissierellales; family Sedimentibacteraceae; genus Sedimentibacter. The sequence continues at coordinate 6,246 of JBASLQ010000592.1, read as the reverse complement.
TGGCATTGGATTTTGTATGTTTAACAATTTTCCACGCCATCATTAAATCTTTTATTTCCTGTTCTGTAGGTTCATTTTTTGTAACTGTTTTTAATTCCCCTTCTAAAAGTTTAGAATCAATAGTTTGAACAAGAATGCCTCCTGCAACTTTCTTAAGGTCATATGCGTTTTCATCTTGTTTTTTCATTATATTTTCTATTAACAACAGTCTGATATTCTTCTTTGATTTAAGTATTTCAAGAGCCTTCTCTGAATATGAAGGAGCAACTACTATTTCAACAAATATTTTATTTATTTCTTCTGCAGTTTTTTCATCCATTTCTCTGTTCATTACAACTATTCCGCCAAAAATTGAAGTAGGATCAGCATTGAAAGCTTTAATATATGCTTCATAAATAGTGCCTCCTGTTCCAACTCCGCAAGGATTTGAGTGCTTGCAGGCAACTACTGTTGGTTCTTCAAATTCTTTTAACAGTTCTAATGCTCCGTTTGTATCATTTATATTGTTAAATGAAAGTTCTTTTCCATGAAGCTGTAAAGCAGATGTAAGAAGTCCGTCTTCTTTTTTAACTTCTTTATAAAATGCAGCTTTTTGGTGAGGATTTTCGCCATAGCGCATTTCTTGAACTTTTTCAAATGTCATAGTGAATGTTTCAGGTAAATTGTAATCTTGTCTTTCTTTTCTCATATAAGAAGCAATCAATGTGTCATAATGTGCTGTATGTGCAAAAACTTTTGAACATAAATAAAATTTTGTGTCAAGAGATACTTCATTACTAATTTTAAGTTCATCTATAATTTTATCATAATCACTTGGGTCAACTACTACTGCAACATCCTGATAGTTTTTGGCAGCAGAACGAAGCATTGTAGGTCCGCCAATATCTATATTTTCAATAGCTTCTTGTCTCGTTACACCGTCTTTAAGTATTGTTTGTTTAAATGGATATAAGTTTACTACTACTATGTCAATTGTATTTATATTTAAATCTGCTAATTGTTTCATATGCTCAGGATTTGAACGAATTGCCAAAAGTCCCGCATGAATATTTGGGTGAAGAGTTTTTACCCTGCCATCCAAACATTCAGGAAAATGCGTAACTTCAGAAATGCCAATTACTTTTAAACCTGCATTTTCTAATGTCTTATGTGTTCCACCTGTTGAAATAATTTCTACTCCCAGTTCCTGAAGTTTTTTTGCAAATTCAACTATACCAGTTTTATCAGATACACTTATTAAAGCTCTCATAATTTACTCCTTATATAATATTTTTATCATCATTATTTTTAATTTTAACTTTTCTTCCTTTTACTTCAATTTTGCCTTCACAATAATATTTAATTGCTAATGGTAAAATTTTATGTTCTATTTTTAAAACTTTTTTCTGCAATGTTTCTGCAGTATCATCACAATCCACTTCCACTGACTCCTGCATTATGATTGGTCCAGTATCAGCTTCTTCGTCTACAAAGTGAACTGTTGCACCGCTTAATTTCACGCCGTAATTAACTGCTGCTTCATGAACTTTTAAACCATAGTAGCCTTTGCCACAGAATGACGGTATAAGTGAAGGATGAATATTAATAATTCTGTTTTTGTAAATTTTTATAAATTCACTGGATAATATTTTTAGATATCCGGCCAGTATTATTAGTTCTGCACCGTGTTTTTCCAATTCTTCAATTAGAGCATCATTGTATTGTTTAAAGTTTTCATATTCCTTTTGATTGACAAAAACAGCATCTATATTGTGTTGTTTTGCCCTTTCTAATCCATAGGCATCACTTTTATTGGAAATAACAACAGTTATTTTTCCATTTATAGTGCCATTTTCAATATTATCTATTATTGACTGTAAATTTGTTCCTGACCCGGATATCAATACACCTATTTTTAGTTGTGGCATATTTTAAGTCCGCCTTCCCTTTTTACTGTTTTTCCTATTACTACCGGTTTTTCCCCAAAACTTTTTAAATATTCAATTACTTTATCAGCTGTTTCTTTACTTACTGCTGCAACCAGTCCTATTCCCATGTTGAAAGTTGAATACATTTCATCTATGTCAATATTTCCTTCTCTTTGCATTAGTTTGAATATAGGAAGAATATTTACGTCTTTTGTATCAATATCAGCTGTTATTCCTTCCGGGAACATTCTTGGAATATTTTCATAAAAACCGCCCCCGGTAATATTTGACATACCTTTAATTTCAAACTTTGATATTAAATCCAATATTAACCCAGGATATATTCTTGTAGGAACTAAAAGTGCTTCACCTAATGTACATCCAAGCTCATCAACATATTGATTTACATCATAGTTTTTATGGTCGAAAAAAACTTTTCTTACAAGAGAATATCCATTGCTGTGTATTCCACTTGAAGGAATTCCTATGAGTAAGTCTCCTTCAATTATTTTTGAGCCATCAATTATTTTCTTTTTATCTACAATGCCCACACAAAATCCTGCAATGTCATATTCGCCTTCACTGTAAAGACCAGGCATTTCGGCAGTTTCTCCGCCAATTAATGCAGCACCCGCTTTAATGCATCCGTTGGCAACTCCTTTTACTATGTCTGCTGCTTTTCTTGAGTCAAGTTTACCTGTTGCAATATAATCCAGAAAAAACAACGGCTTAGCTCCTTGACATATTACGTCATTAACACACATTGCAACAGCATCTTCACCTATTGTATCATGAACATCAGTTTTGAAAGCAATCATAAGCTTTGTGCCAACTCCGTCAGTACCTGATACCAATACCGGCTCTTCATATTCATTTTTATCTATTCCAAACATTCCGCCAAAGCCGCCAATTTCTGACATTACACCTTTTGTATATGTTTTTTTTACATAATCTTTTATTAATTTTACTGTTTCATAACCGGCATGTATATCTACTCCGGAATCTTTATATGTTAATTTATCAGACATATTAATCTCCTTTATATTCCGTTGTTTGGTACTTCCATTGGATAATCACCATTTAAGCAAGCTTTACAATAACCTTGACTTGATCCTGTTGATTTAACTAAACCTTCCAAGCTCAGATAATATACACTGTCTGCTTTTATATAATCTTTTATTTCTTCAATTGTTTTATTGGCCCCTATTAATTTGCTTCTGTCAGGTGTGTTGATTCCAAAGAAACAAGAATGTGTAACCGGTGGTGATGCTATTCTCACATGTACTTCTTTTGCTCCTGCATCTTTTACCATGCTTACAATCTGCTTTGTTGTAGTTCCTCTTACAATGCTGTCATCAACCATAACGACAATTTTGTCTTTCACAATTTCTTTTAAAACACTTAACTTTGTTTTCACACCTTGTTCTCTTAATTCTTGATTAGGTTCAATGAAAGTACGCTTGGCATATCTGTTTTTAATAAGCCCAAGACCAAAAGGTATTCCAAGTTCTGTTGCATATCCTATAGCTGCAGGTGTTCCTGAATCAGGAACTGAAAAAACCAAGTCAGCTTTAACGGGTGATTCCTGAGCTAATATTTTTCCTGAATTGTATCTTGATTCATATACATTTACACCATCCAAAGTACTGTCTGGTCTGGCAAAATATACATGTTCAAATATACATAATTTCTGTTGTGCATATTTTGTGGTTTTTATACTTTCTACTCCATTTTCATTTATTACTACAATTTCTCCGGGCTCAATATCCCTTATAAATTCTCCGCCCATTGCGCTGATTGCACAGCTTTCCGATGCCAGCAAATAACCGTCAGGTCTTTTACCAAGACATAATGGTCTAAGTCCATAGTTATCTCTTACACCAATTAATTCATTTTCTGTCATAACTACAAAGGCATATGCCCCTTTTACAATTTCCATAGTATTTTTAATTGATTTAACTATATCACCTTTGAAATTTCTTGCAATCATATTCGCAACAACTTCTGTATCAATTGAAGTTTGAAAAATAACTCCATCATTTTGTAGAATTTCTCTCATTGAATCGGCATTAACTAAATTTCCGTTATGTGCTAATGCTATAGAACCATCTTTGTATCTTACAACGAGAGGTTGTGCATTTTGTTTTTCACTTTCACCCGCTGTAGAATATCTATCGTGGCCTATGGCTATTTTACCTGATAATCTGTTTATAACATCCTTAGTAAGAACATCTGCAACAAGACCCATGTCTTTATGAAACTCTATTCTATTTCCGTTAGCAATTGCAATACCGGCACTTTCTTGTCCTCTGTGTTGAAGTGCAAATAACCCATAGTATATTAATTGTGATGTTATATTGGGATTGCTTGTAAACACTCCCACAACTCCACATTCTTCATGGAGCTTGTCATCATCTAATATTATATCCTGCATTTTGTCTCCTCGTTTTAACATTAATTTACTTTTTTTTGTTAATTCTTTCTAATACTTCTTGATATACTTCCTCAACGCCACCCATATCTCTTCTGAATCTGTCTTTGTCAAGTTTCTTGTTTGTATCTGCATCCCATAAACGGCATGTGTCAGGTGATATTTCATCAGCAAGAATTACTTTGCCTTCGTATAAGCCAAACTCTAATTTGAAATCTATTAATTTAATGTTTATTTCCATGAAGAATTTTTTCAATATTTCATTTATTTTTAAAGCGTAACTTTTAACAGTATCAAGTTGTTCATCAGTAGCATATTCCATTGCCTGTATGTGGTAATCATTTACCATTGGATCTCCCAATGCATCATTTTTGTAAGAAAATTCAAGCACTGTTTTTTTCATTGGAAATCCTTCTTCAAGTCCAAGTCTTTTCGCCAATGACCCTGCTGCTACATTTCTTACTATTACTTCTAACGGAAGTATTTTTACTGCTTTAACCAATGATTCTCTGTCATTTAAAAGTTCAATTTGATGAGTTGGTATTCCTTCTTCTTCTAAGAGTGCAAACAACGCTGCTGACATTTTATTGTTTACTGCGCCTTTTCCGGCTATCGTACCTTTTTTTTCTCCATTAAATGCTGTGGCATCATCTTTGTATTCAACGATATACTTTTTCTCATCATCCGTTTTAAAAACTTTTTTTGCTTTGCCTTCATAAACCATTTCTAATTTTTTCATTTTAATCCTCCGCTTAAATTAATATTATTTAATTTCTCATTTAATTTTTTATCTTTTTCTAAAACCTTTTGTGCCATTTGCTCTTTATATTCTTTAAATTTAATCCTAAGTTCATCATATTTTACCGATAATATTTGAACAGCGAGAAGCGCCGCATTATCTGCTCCATTTATTGCAACTGTAGCAACAGGGACTCCCGGCGGCATTTGAACTATTGCTAAAAGCGCATCCATACCATCAAGCTCCGAGGATTTTATGGGAATACCTATAACAGGAAGAGGGGTGCAGCCTGCTAGAATACCAGGCAAGTGAGCTGCTTTTCCTGCTGCTCCGATAATTAATTCATATCCGTTTTTTTCAGCATTTTTTGCAAAGTCAATTGCTGCATCCGGAGTTCTGTGAGCTGAAATAACTCTGACTGTTACTTCTACTCCAAAATCTTTCAAAATGTTGTATCCTTTTTCTACAATCGGAAAGTCTGAATCGCTTCCCATAATAATAGCTACTTTCATTGTTCCTCCTGTTATTTGTAATATTTTACACCTGATTCAAATATCAACTGGTCTTTGTTGCCAGGTATGTTTATATATAAATTTTTATCAAGTCGTTCTGAATGTCCCATTTTTCCAAAAACTCTTCCGTCGGGACTTGTGATTCCTTCAATTGCTTCAACTGAACCATTTGGATTATACAATCCGTCATATGTTGGTTTATTGTCTGCATCTACATATTGAGTTGCAATCTGACCGTTTTGTTTTAATATATTTATCCAGTGTTCATTTGCAACAAATCTTCCTTCTCCATGAGAAAGAGGTATGTGGTGCACGTCCCCTACCTCACAGCCGTTAAGCCATGGCGATAAATTTGATACAATTTTTGTTTTGGCAAATGTTGATATATGTCGTGCAATTTTGTTGTAAGTTAATGTTGGATAATTATCTTCTATATCAACAATTTCGCCAAAAGGCACAAGCCCAAGTTTGATTAATGCCTGGAATCCATTGCATATACCAATTATTAACCCATCTCTGTTTTTCAGTAAATCCATCACTGCATCCTTCAAAAGTTCATTTCGAAATACTGCTGCAATAAATTTTCCTGAGCCCTCCGGCTCATCACCGGCACTAAATCCACCAGGAAATGCAATAATTTGAGATTGTCTTATCATC
>JBASLQ010000591.1:0-5146 GCA_049656425.1 Sedimentibacter sp. | reverse complement strand
GTCTGTAACAAGAGAAGATACTCTTTCTTTTATTAATCCATGTTTCAGCATTGGTTCTAAGTCAGAATTTTTTATTTTATCATAAAATTCATGCTGACAGCATGGTACAGACAATATAATGTCAGTGTCCCACTTAACGGCTTTTACTAAAGCTGCATCTGTTGCGGTATCACACGCATGAAGTGTCACAATCATATCTACTTTTGTTTTATATTCAAAATCACGTATGTCTCCATACATAAATTCAAGCTGGTCATAGTTAAGTTTTTCTGCTGTTTCATTGCAAAATTTTATTACTTCTTCCTTTAAATCAAGTCCTATTATTTTAACCCTAACATTTCTTATAAAGTAAAAATAATAATACAGCGCAAATGTAAGATATGCCTTTCCGCAACCAAAATCAATTATCATAAAATCATCTTCAAGCTTTTTATCTTTCACAGAATCATCCACAATTTCAAGGAATTTGTTTATTTGCTTAAATTTGTCATACTTTTTTGCATATACATCACCGTTATTATTCATAACTCCTAAAAAGGCAAGAAAATCACAAGGTTCATGTTCTTTGATAATGTACTGCTTTTGCTTATCGTGGTCATCTGTTCCTTGTTTTTTTGAAGGTTCTTTTTCTGTAATTTTAACACTGCCTTTTTTGCTGACCATTAATTGAAAATCTGAATCTTCAGTAAAAATGTTGATATTTCTGTATTCATTCATAATTAAATTTACAATTTCGTCAGGTGCTTTTTCGTATGAATAATTTTCATGAAAAGCTTGTTTGTCAGTAAATTTTTCAAATTGAATAAAATTTTCGCATTTAATTGAAACCGGTCTTGCTGTTATTCTTTTATATGGAATTTTTGTCTTATTTCTAGGCGTTGTAAAAACACCATATATAAATTTGTTTTCTGATAAACTGCTTTTAATTATTTCATAAATATTCAATATTACACCTCTTTAATCGCTCGTTCAATTGCTCCTTCTATTGTTTACTTGTAGCTGCTTTTTAATGATACTATTCTGTTGAATACTAAATTGTCTGATGTTGAATCTTGATCTATGATGAAATATCCATGTCTTAAGAACTGGAATCTGTCTCCAACATTATGTTCTTTCATGGTAGGTTCAACTTTGCAGTTATTTAACACTACTTTTGAATTAGGATTGAGTTTTTCCAGGAAATTAGTTTTATCATAATCCTGATTTTCCATCATATAGTCATAAAGCCTTACTTCCGCATTTATACTATGTTTTGCAGAAACCCAATGAAGTGTTCCTTTTACTTTTCTTCCTGTAAAACCGGATCCGCTCTTTGTTTCAGGATCATATGTACAATGAACTTCAATTACATTTCCGTTTTCATCTTTAACGAAATTTTCGCAACGAACAAAATATGCATTTCTTAGTCTAACTTCATTTCCAGGGAAAAGTCTGAAGTATTTTTTTGGAGGAACTTCCATGAAATCTTCTCTTTCAATATATATTTCTCTGCAGAAAGGAATAATTCTTGAACCCATTTCAGGATTGTCAGTATTGTTTTCTGCTTCAACATATTCGACCTTATCTTCCGGATAATTTGTTATTATAAGCTTTATAGGATCTAAAACAGCCATTGTTCTTGTTGCCTTAAGACTTAGGTCGTCTCTTACAGCATACTCTAACATAGCAATGTCAACAACGCTTTGTGCTTTTGATACTCCTATTGATTCGCAGAAATTGTTTATTGCGTCTGAAGTATATCCTCTTCTTCTGAGAGCTGCAACAGTTGGCATACGAGGGTCATCCCATCCGTCAACATATCCTTCTTCAACCATTTTCTTTAAATATCTTTTGCCCATCATTGTTTTTGTAAGGAATAATTTTGCAAATTCTATTTGCTTTGTAGGAGCCTTCTTAAAATCATCAAGGCTTCTTAAAAGCCAGTCGTAAAAAGGTCTGTGATCTTCAAATTCCAGTGTGCAAATTGAATGTGTAATTCCTTCAATTGCATCTTCAATTGGGTGAGCATAGTCATACATTGGGTATATGCACCATTTGTCACCTGTATTGTTATGAGTTTCATGAAGAATTCTGTATATTACAGGATCTCTCATGTTAATATTAGGACTTGCCATATCAATTTTTGCTCTAAGAACTTTTACACCGTTTTCAAATTCACCATTACGCATTTTTTCGAACAATTCAAGGCTTTCTTCTATGGATCTGTTTCTCCAAGGACTTTCCTTGCCTGGCTCTGTTAATGTTCCTCTGTATTCTCTTATTTCATCTGCAGTTAAATCATCAACATATGCTAAAGATTTTTTTATTAATTCCACAGCGTATTCATACATTTTTTCAAAATAATTAGATGCAAAAAACACTTTTCCCTCCCAATCAGGGCAAAGCCATTTAACATCCTTTATTATAGATTCAACAAAAGAGTCATCTTCTTTTGTAGGATTTGTATCGTCAAATCTTAAATTAAATATACCATTATTTTTCTTTGCAAGGCCGTAGTTCAAGCAGATTGACTTAGCATGGCCTACATGAAGGTAGCCATTTGGCTCTGGAGGAAATCTTGTTTGCACCCTGTTTCCATAAACTCCGTTAGCCAGGTCTTCATTAATGATTTTTTGTATAAAATTAACTGATTCCCTGTTTTCTATATTATTTTCGCTCATTTTAGCCTCCTTGAATTATATTATATTTCAGTATACTACATTTCTAAATGAAATAATAAATTATTTTAATATTTATTTAATAAATTTTATTATACTTAATGAACATGTTAATTACAAGTTAAATATTCCATTATATTTATTATATCCCATTTTGAAATAAATAATTTAAAACATAAAAATAAGAACAGCACAAAGGCTGTTCCGTATATATTATTAATTATTTATTTGCTGTAATCGTAGAAACCTTTGCCGGTTTTTCTTCCAAGCAAGTTAGCTCTTACCATTTTGCGAAGTAATGGATGTGGTCTGTATTTTGAATCACCAAATTCATTATATAAAACTTCCATAATAGCAAGGCATACATCAAGACCAATTAAATCTCCTAATTCTAATGGACCCATTGGATGATTTGCACCTAATTTCATAGCTGTATCTATTTCTTCTTTTGTAGCAACTCCATCTGCTAATATTCCAACGCCTTCATTAACCATAGGTACAAGTATTCTGTTTACAACAAATCCTGGAGCTTCTTCTACGCTTACAGGAGTTTTGCCAAGATTTTGTGACAAAGCAAAAATTGTGTCATGAACCTCTTGGTCAGTAAGTTTTCCTTTTATAATTTCAATAAGTTTCATAACAGGAACTGGATTAAAGAAGTGCATTCCTATTATTTGTCCGGGTCTTTTAGATTTTGCTGCAATTTCAGTTATTGATAATGAAGATGTATTTGTTGACAATATAGCATCTTCCTTTGCTATTGCTTCAATATCACCGAATATTACATGTTTTGTTTCCATATCTTCTGCAATTGCTTCAATAAATAAATCAGCATCGCTGCACTCATCGTATGTAACAGCTTTTGATATATTGCCAAGTATTTCATCCATTTTAGTTTGTTCCATTTTTCCCTTAGCAACTAACTTTGCAAGTCCTTTTCCAATAGAACTCTCTAAAGTATCATAAGTCTTGCCTGGTCTTCCTTTTACTACTACAGGATAACCTGCCTGCGCAAATGTTTGCACTATTCCTTTTGCCATTGTTCCTGTTCCGACAACACAAATCTTTTTAATTTCCATTTTTTCCTCCTAATTTCTTGGACTATTGTCCTTTTTTTGCCTAAATCTATTATAGCACTCTTTATTTGTATAATCAAGATTTTTAAGCAAATTTGATAATTATTTAACATTTGTGTAACTTATAATAATTGTGTTTTAGTCAATAATATTATTGTATTGATAATAATAAATTATATGATTAGGGGTGAGCTAATGTTTAAAAAAATTATGATTTTAATTATGAAGTTATTGCGTAAAACGAAAGAAGATGACATATTTGCCTTAAGCGCTCAATTTTCTTATTTTATTATTTTGGGTATATTTCCTTTCTTAATTTTAGCAATATCATTGCTCTGCAATTACAGCAGTTATATTTATTATATTTTAAATTCGCTGTCAACATTTTTACCTAAGGATGTTTACAAAATAGTATTCAATGTCATTAGTTATTCAGTTTCTAGCTGCAGCAAGCCTTACTTATCTGTAAGTATGTTAATAATACTGTGGTCGGCAACTTCAGGCAGCGCTACTATTATAAATGGAATTAATAAAGCTTATGGTTTCTACACAAAACGAAATTACTTATTTTTAAGAATAAGAGGAATATTGTTTGCATTAGCAATAATGGTAACAATGCAAATCTTATTCGCCCTTATTGTAGCAGGAAGGCAGCTGTTAATTTTTGTGCAAAATATAGAACTGTTTCCAAATATTAATTATGTACTAATTAATATTTTTAGATATGCACTGCCTTTCATTTTGCTGTTTATCACATTTTCTGCTGCTTACAAATTCTTAACCTATGAAAAAGTTGAATTTTCATTTGTATTCCCAGGCGCATTATTTGCGACGGCAGGTTTTTTGATTGGCTCTTACGCTTATTCTTATTATATAAGCAAAAGTATTTTATATTACAGTACCATATACGGAAACTTGTCCGGAGTATTTGTTTTTATAATATGGATATACATGTTGTCAATTGTTTTTCTCACAGGTGCTGAAGTAAACTATTTAAACTCAAAGCAAAACAATAAACATTAATTAAATGAAACGGATTAGTAGAAAGCGACCGTGTCGTTCTGTTCTTATTTTACCGCTTTAAATATAAAATACCCGGATTTTTTTTCTGCAATTTCACAATTTCCAAAAAGACTTTCAAGCTTAGCTTTTGTGCTTGGAGCTCCTTGCTTTTTTTGCATTACCACATAAAGCTTTCCACCTTCATTTAAATGCTCAAACGCACCATCATAAAATGAAAACACTACATTTTTGCCTGCCCTTATTGGTGGGTTTGTTAAAATTATGTCATAGCTGTCTTTTATATTTTCAAATGCTTCCGAATTAATTACTTCAATTTTGCCTTCTGTTTTATTTTCCTTGGCATTCATTAAAGTCAACTCCAATGCTCTTTCATTTACATCAGACATAGTG
>JBASLQ010000590.1:0-4621 GCA_049656425.1 Sedimentibacter sp. | reverse complement strand
GAATATGGGTATTCACCCTTTATTGTTGTTATTATTTCTTTTTCTAATTCCAGTCTTTTTCTCATAGCTTGCGGAATTTGTTTTTCAAGGCGCAAATTAATTAATTTCATTGCTCTCTCAAAGTTTCCGTTGCATTTTAACTTAAGTATATCTTCAGGCAAATTTACTTTTAAATATTTCAAATCATTAAACATTTTATGCCCCCTATATTTGCTCAATTATGTATGTATACTATGTAAATTTTATTATATTCTATGTTAAGCATTTATGCTTTTAATAAGTCTTACTATATTGTCTGCTGTTGTTTCCATATTTTCTCTGCTTTTTAATTTGCTTATTTTAAAATCTTCCGGAAGTCTGTTAATAGTAAAAATGGATGTTACTCCCATTTCATATGCTTGAGCTAATACTTCATCATCAGCACCGCCAACTATTACAGTTACAGGTACATTTTTAATTTTTGCTCTTTTTGCAACTCCAATTACTACTTTTCCTCTTAAGCTTTGTGCGTCTATTTTTCCTTCTCCGGTAAAAATCATATCTGCATCTTTTATTACCTCATTAAAATTAACTGTATCCAGCACTGTTTCAATGCCCATTTGAAGTTTTGAATTAAAAAATGCAATCATGCCTGCACCCATAGCTCCGGCTGCTCCTCCGCCCGGTACATCCTTCAAATCAATTCCTAAATCTCTTTTTATATATTCACAGAGATTTATTAATCCATTGTCCAACTCAGCAACAACATTTTTCGAAGCACCTTTCTGTGGTCCAAAAATATAAGCAGCACCTGTATGTCCATACATAGGATTATCAATATCACACATTGTCACTATCTCAATATTTTCAATTGCTTTAGAACGATTTGAAACATCAATTTTTTCTATATTTTTTAATGTTCCGCCAACAGGTATAAATTCATTGCCCCATTTATTGTAAAACTTAACACCTATGGCTGCAGCTGCACCTGTTCCTCCATCATTTGTACTGGATCCCCCAAGACCAACTATTATTTTTTTGCATCCTCTGTTTGCTGCTGCTAAAATCAACTGACCAACTCCATATGTTGAAGTTTTCCTTGGATCTTTCCTGTCTTCCACTAATGGAAGTCCTGCACAGCTTGCCATTTCTATTACAGCTATTTCTCCGTTATTAATAACTCCGTAAAATGATTGCATATCTTCAAAATATGGATTTTTTACAGTTTCATATATTTTTTCTCCACCTAACGCTGTTAAAAAGCAATCAACGCTTCCTTCACCGCCGTCAGCAACAGGAATTGAAATTATCTGACATTCTGGAAAATGTTTATTAATACTTTTTGCAATTATATTGCAAATTTCTTTAGAGCTTAAAGTTCCCTTAAATGAATCTGGTATTAATACTGTCTTTTTCATATTATGTTGCCTCTCAATAATTAATATGCTGTTATTCTTCGTCTTTGACCCTTTTTATTTTTGCGCCCAAGTTCATAAATTTATTTTCTATATGTTCATATCCTCTGTCAATATGTTGTATGTCAATAACTTCTGTTAAACCATTTGCTATAAGTCCTGCAATTATAAGGGCTGCTCCTGCTCTTAAGTCAGTAGCTTGTACCATCGTTCCCTTCAATTCGGGATTTCCTTTTATTTTTGCCTGTTTCTTTGTGAATTCTATATTTGCACCCATTTTTATGATTTCATTCACATATTTAAATCGGTTCTCGGATACCCCTTCAACTACTGTGCTTTCCCCATTTAAAGAAGATAAAAGAACAGTCATTGGCTGTTGCAAATCTGTAGGAAATCCGGGATAAGGCAATGTTTGTATATTTACAGGAACAAGTTCATGCTCATAAAAAACTCTCATGGAATCTCCGTATTCTTCTATACCAACTCCCATTTCCTTTAACTTTGCCGTAATGGGCTCAAGATGTTTTGGGATAATATCATCTATTATAATATCTCCTTTTGTTGCCGCAGCTGCAATCATATAAGTTCCGGCTTCTATTTGATCCGGTATTACTTTGTATGTGCATCCGGTCAGTTCATTTACTCCGTTAATTCTTATAACATCCGTTCCTGCTCCTTTGATATCAGCTCCCATTGAATTCAAAAAGTTTGCTGTATCAACAATATGAGGTTCTTTTGCAGCATTTTCTATTATTGTCCTGCCTTCAGCATAAACAGCTGCAAGCATTATATTTATAGTTGCTCCAACACTTACTACATCCAAATATATTTTAGCCCCAACAAGTTTGTCGGCTTGTACATTTACTCTTCCTTCAGGGGTTATGTCAACTGTAGCACCTAATGCTTCAAATCCTTTAATATGTTGGTCTATTGGCCTGTTTCCAATGTCACATCCTCCTGGAAGAAGTGATGATGCTTTTTTAAATCTTCCCAGTCCTGCTCCAAGCAAATAATATGATGCTCTCATTTTCTTTGAAAGTCCATTTTTTAAATAACATTCACTAACATTTGACGCATCTACATACAATGAAGTTTCATCAATATATTTAGCATCTGCTCCTAATTCTTTCAGTATATCCATGAATACATTAACATCTTCTATTTTTGGCACATTTTGAATAATACATTTGCTCGGACACAGTATGGTAGCTGGTATTATAGCAACAGCTGCATTTTTAAATCCTCCGATGTTTACTTTTCCTTTTAATTTTGTTCCGCCTTCTATAACAAATTTAGACATAAACAATTCCTCAATTCTGTATATTTTATATTAACCCGCAATGGTATATTTTATTTCATCTGTAATTTTTTTCATCATATAATAATATAATGTTTTTTATATTATTTCAACATATTAATTTATTTATTAACCTCACAATATCTCAAAAAAGTAACTATCTGTCAATATTAATCTACACTTGACAAATGTTTCTGAGATCCGTCACTGAATTCAACTTTCCACGTCGGGTCGGAATTTATTCGTGTTATTTTATACCAATTCTCATCTTCTGCACTATAGTAAGTCATTTCAATATTTATAATTTCTTTATCCTTAATTTCATCATATGTTAAAAGCCTCGTCAATGCTTCAACAGCTGAAATTGTACGAACTTTTCCCATGATTTCAGTCAGTGATGCTATTTGCTGCATCTCAAATTTGTAAATTCCTTCTGCATCTGCAAAAAAATACATATAAGAATTATCAATGGAATAATCATTAAATTTTTGAGTATATATATACACACAGCCGTCATCAGAAACATATTTGAAATTTTCATTGTAACTGTCCGCGTCTATATTCTTTTCTTCAATAAAATCATTAATTTTTTTTATTATATTTTCTTCATCTTCTATTTTTCCTTGAACCTTATCTCTAATGGTAAATCTTATTTTTTTTCCATCAATAATTTCAAGTGTTTCGGCTTTTTCATTATTATATACAAATACATCCTCAACAGCTTCAACTCCTGCTCCCAAATACTGGTTAAGAAGTTCATTGTTAACTTTTATTATTTCATATTCAGTATCTAATACAGGAAGTATGTATGTGTCTTCTGGTATATCACAATTAATCGTAATATTTTTCTGCTTTAAAAGTTCTTCTACACTTGTAACAAATTGTTCATCTGACATAACATTGTATTCTTCAGAAAAGCTGTTATTGTAGAATACTGTAAATAAAATAATATTTAAAATAACAAAGGCAGCTATAAGTATAGCATTTGACTTGTTCCAATCCATATATAATCACTCACATTCTTGAATTTTACCACTCTTCTATTAATTTACCTGTTATTGCATTAAATATATAACTTTTATTTTCTGCTTCAATTACCCACACAACTCTTAAAACCTGCTCTTTTGTTATTCTGGATAAATCAAAGTATCCAAGATATATGTTGCTGATATCTTTTATCATATCTGGTTTAAGAGGCTTCAGTTCTGATACTACATCTTCTGCATCTTCCACTTCTCCAGTATTGTTTTGCGTGTCCAAATTTTTGTTTATTACATCTAGTGCAGGAAGTATCTGGGTTTCATTCATTTTATCCATTTGAGAATCATCAATGTTTCTTATAAACCTTTTGTATGAAACTACATTATCTCCTACAACGTCAATTTGCAATGCTGAATTATCTCTGACCTTGCTGAATAAAATTGGTCTTTCCAATATTTTATATGAGAATGTGTATCTGTATCCATAACTTCCATCGTATTGAACACTTTCAACCTTGCTTAAATATCCATCCTTTGGAAACCCTAAAAATTCCTCGGTGAAATTGACTGCTGCAATAAAACTTTCATATACACCGGTTACATAGTCTGGCTCTATTGTTGCATCATAAAAGTCCAGCAATCCTTCATCATTTATTTTAAGAACTTTCTCCGTCCTGTACATATAAACCAGATTTCCGCTTACTTCAACTGACTTTCTTACATAATCGTAATCTTTTTTAAAATAATCTTTTGCAATTTCATTTATTTTTTCTGAATCAAACACATCAAGTTCTGAATGAACTAATACAGGGTTAAGTGCTGTTTGTTCAAGAGGAACAGGTACTTGAATTGTTTTCTCCCCTATTTTTTGATTAAAAGAATACTGTGTTTCATTTTTAAAATCTACACTTTTTACAATATTAACTATATCACTGACATTTATTTTTTCA
>JBASLQ010000589.1:0-1686 GCA_049656425.1 Sedimentibacter sp. | reverse complement strand
TTATGTTTTTTTCAAAAATTTCATTGTATTTTTTTATAAAATAATCTGACAAAATCTTTATATCTTCAACGCGCTCCCTTAAAGGAGGAATGTTTATGTTAACAACGGAAAGTCTGTAATACAAGTCGTGCCTAATTTGTTCCTGAGTTAAAATATCATCGTTGTTTATGTTCGTGGCAGCAATAATCCTTACATCAAAATTGCGTTCTTCATTTTCACCTATTCTTCTAATTGCTCCTGTTTCGATAGCCCTTAAAAGTTTTGCCTGTAAATAAATAGGCATACAATGAAGTTCATCCAAAAACAAAGTACCTCCGTTACAAGCCTCAAATAGCCCTTTTTTATCAAGAGCACCTGTATAACTTCCTTTACTTGTACCAAAAAAGATACTTTCTAAAAGATTTTCAGGAACCGCCGAACAATTTTGTGCTATAAATGGTTTGTCTTTTCGATTTGAAGCATTGTGAATTCCATGTGCAAAAAGTTCTTTTCCTGTCCCGGTTTCTCCTGTTATAAATACCGGAGAAGATGATATTGAAACATGATTTGCATATTCCACCAAATCAGTCATTTTTTTATCCTTACAAATTATATCATCTAAATTATAACTTGCTCTGTATCCTAAGTTGAGGCATTTAGGCTTAAAGTTCATTACATTGCTTGCATCAGAAGTTTCTTTTTCCCTATCGGTCTTAGTTTGAGAATTTTTTGGAGGTATTATCTTAGAAAGTTCAATAGCACCTACTACTATACCTCCATGTTTAATTGGAAAGGACATGTTATCAGTAATTGTGTCCTCTAAATACAAGTTTTTTACTAATTGCTCCTTTCGTTCAATTAACTTTTCTTTTTCCATACATTCAAAAAGCGAACTATTTGATTTGTTAATATTGTAAAACACATCAAACAGCTTTTTTCCTACAATTGACTCCTCCATTTTCTTATCAATATCAGGATTAAACTTTACAGTAAAAAGAATAGTTCCTTCATTATTTATAATTGTAATACCATCAATATAATCCAATTCTTCATATAAAGCTATAATAATCACCTGCCTCTATCTGTATTATATCAAATTTCTATGTACCAATTATACTATAGCAGCCTGCTATTTTCAATAAATTATGTTTATTACTTAAATATATTAAAGTACCATTATTTTTGTCAATTTTTTTATATTCTTGCATAGATACTGCATGAAAATAAAAAATTATTAAATAATCTAATTAATTGACGTCAAATTTGCTTTTTTGTGATAAAATAGGAAATATAATAAGAACATAAACTGAAAATTTTATCTAACAACAATAAAGGAGAATAAATTAATGAGAGAAATAGGCGGAGTAGAAAAACAGAAAAAATTGGTGCAAGTTGTTCTTGATGAAAAAGAAGTATCTTTGCTTATAAATGATATTGAAGAATTAGATTATGAAGATACAAAGTATAAGAGTAAGGAAAAATTTGAGTACGATAAAAAAGTTATACTTGAAACACCATGGAATGTCAACGCAGTTCTGCAAAACAAAACCAGCAAAATTGGTGAATTAATTGATATTAATTTAGAAAAAAACGGAATAGAAGATGTCAGTGCCAGAAGAATATTTTCAGCTTTGAGAGCTAAATACAAATCTTCAAACAAACCAGACGATAACGAAAGAGCTGAAAGAATATAAGTAAGTTAGCAGA
>JBASLQ010000588.1:0-1745 GCA_049656425.1 Sedimentibacter sp. | reverse complement strand
GCCTACAATATAACAATTTGAGTAATAAGATCCAACTGCCATTGCTTCAAATATCATAAATACCTCCTAAAATATTTTTTTGCTGTCAAGCAAAATAGTTACAGGACCGTCATTTACAAGTTCAACTTGCATGTCTGCCCCAAATTCCCCTGATTCAGTTACAACTTCAAGATTTTTCATATTTCTTATAAATTTTTCATACATTAGCACAGCTTTATCAGGAGCTGCAGCTTGAGTAAAGCTTGGTCTTCTGCCTTTTCTTGCATCTCCAAGCAAAGTAAACTGAGATATTACCAAAATGCTGCCTTTAACATCCATAAGGTTTTTATTCATTTTTCCATTTTCATCTTCGAAAATTCTTAAATTACCAACTTTATCACACAAATATTCCAAATCTTTTTCTTCATCTGATTCTTCAACGCCCAGCAAAAGCATAATACCATGGTCTATTTTACCAATAACAATATCATCAACAGATACTCCGGCACGTTTTACGCGTTGTACCACGCCTCTCACTTAATCACCCGCTTTAATCTTAATTGTATTTACTACTTTTTGTTTCTGTAAACTTCTAAAACTCCGCCAAGTTTTTTTATTTTTTTAATTAAATCTTCAATTTGCTTTGTGTCATTAATTTCAAATCCTATGTCAATAATTGCAATTTTTTCTTTGTTTATCCTTAAGTTAAGGGATACTGCATTAAGTTTTGCTTCTGCATACAAAGAAGTAAGGTCTTGCAAAAGTCTTGGCCTGTCTAATGCTTTTATTTGAAGTTCACTTATAAATGTTGCTTGTTTTCCGTAATCCCATTCCACTTCAATAAATCTTTGATTTTCTGAATCCGTCAAGTCATGAATGTTTGTACAGTCAGCTCTGTGAACTGAAACACCTCTGCCTCTTGTAATATACCCAACAATGGCATCACCGGGAACAGGATTGCAGCATTTAGAAAAACGAATTTTAATATTGTCAATTCCTTTTATTACCACACCTAAAGCATGCTTTTCTATTCTGGATGGTGATTTATTTATAATACTTGTATTTTTCTCAAGATTCTCAATTTTTTCCAGTTCTATTTTATCTTTATTCTTTTCTAAATATATAAGTTTAAGCCTGTTTACAATTTGGTTTTCTGTTATGCCCCCGTTTCCTACAGCTGCATAAAGGTTGTTTGCAGTAAACATGCTGTACTTTTCAGCAACAAATTTAACCCAATCATCTTTCAATAAATCAGAAACCAGGTATCCTTGTTTTTTTATTTCTCTTTCAACAAGTTCTTTTCCCTTTTCAAGATTAAAATCTTTATCTTTTTCCTTGAAAAATTTTCTGATTTTAGACTTTGCCTGACTTGATGTAGCAATTTTCAACCAATCTCGGCTTGGTCCTGCACTTGATTGAGATGTTAAAACTTCTATTTGATCACCTGTTTTAAGCTTTGTGTCAATTGGTACTATTCGTCCGTTAACCTTAGCTCCAACGCATTTGTTACCAACGGCGCTATGAACTCTGTAAGCAAAATCTATTGGAGTTGATCCTGTTGGAAGGTTAACAACTTCTCCTTTTGGAGTAAATACAAAAACTTCATCAGAATATAAATCAATTTTCAATGCTTCCATGAATTCCTGAGGGTCATTTGTTTCTTGCTGCCATTCAAGCATTTGCCTCAGCCAGTTTAGTTTTTCCTCATAATTAGTTTGCTCATCTATTCCTTCTTTATATTTCCAGTGAGCAGCAATACCATATTC
>JBASLQ010000587.1:0-6900 GCA_049656425.1 Sedimentibacter sp. | reverse complement strand
ATTTCCAGCAGTATATCCTGTTAAATACAACGCTTTAATTTCTAAGTTTTTCTTTTCTCGTTGTTGTTCTAATGGAACTAATGGAACATAAAACTCTCCTTGTTGTTCTTTTCGAAGCTTTTCTAATTCTTCTCTTTCAGCGATTTTTTTTTCAAGTTCTAATATTGCTTTTTCTTCTTCAGTAATTTCAGGTTCAGGTATTACTTCTACTTCTGTTTGAATAACATCCTCAGATGGAATTGGTGAATTAGCATTTACGGTATTAGTGCACGCAGTTAATGCAGCTGTTAAAAATAATAATAAAATTGCATGTTTTACATTTTTAAACATAAATCCTCCTAGTCATAGTTTAATTAAACGGAGGGTAAACGACCCCTATTAATATATCTATAAAATCATATGCATATAATGCATTATTTAAATTAATTCTAACATAAAGTTACTTGTTAATCAACAAACAATGCACGTTTTTTCAATATTCGACACATGTAATTTTTTACAGATTTGACAGCTAAAAAATTATTCCTTGACTTTAATATTTACAAAATATATAATTCTTTTATCAAAACATAGGAGGCAATTATGCTTACTGCAATAGTTGGAATCAATTGGGGAGACGAAGGGAAAGGCAGAATGGTTGATTTATTGGCATCTGAATACGATGTTGTATGCCGCTATCAAGGCGGAAACAATGCCGGTCATACAGTTATTAATGAATCAGGTAAATTTGTACTTAATCTGCTGCCTTCAGGTATCTTAAGATCTGAAGTAGTAAATGTTATGGGCAATGGAATGGTCATTGACATAGAACATCTTCATAAAGAATTATCTAATTTAAGAAAAGCTGGTATTAAAATCACACCAGCAAATTTAAAAATAAGTGATAAAGCTATTATTTGTCTTCCATATCATGTAAAGCAAGATATTTTGGAAGAAGAACGTTTAAAAGATATGAAATTTGGCTCTACAAGAAGAGGCATAGCTCCAGTTTACGGTGATAAATATTTAAAAAAAGGTATCCGTATGGGTGACTTGTTAAATAAAAGAACTCTCAAAATCAGATTGGACCAAGTTGTTGAATGGAAGAATCTCATGATTAATGGCGGATATAAATCAGTTGAATTTAATTCAAAAGATATGTATGATTGGCTGATAAAATATTCTGAAGAACTTACAGATTACATATGTGATGTTGGAGTATATCTTAATGAAGCTGTTAAATCAAACAAAAGAATTATGTTTGAGGCTCAGTTGGGAGCACTTCGTGATATAGATTTTGGAATATATCCATACACATCATCATCATCTACAATTGCTGCTTATGCACCTATAGGTTCTGGTATACCTGGTCAAAAACTTAACAGCACAATTGGTATAATGAAAGCTTATTCTTCATGTGTTGGAGAAGGACCTTTTACTTGCGAAATGTCTGGCGAAGAAGCAAAAGCATTAAGAGAAGCAGGCGGAGAATATGGTGCTGCTACCGGACGTCCAAGAAGAGTCGGGCCATTTGATATTGTAGCATCAAAATATGGTGTAAACGTGCAGGGTGCTGATGAATTAGCATTGACTAAAATAGACGTTTTGTCATATTTAGATAAAATTCCTGTTGTTACAGCATATGATGTTAATGGAACAATCACAAAAGAATTCCCAATGGGAGAAGATCTGGATAATGCAAAACCTATAATCGAATATTTAGATGGATGGAAATGTGATATTGGCAAATGCAGAAAAGAATCGGACTTGCCAAAGGAAGCTCTTGACTATATTAAATATTTGGAAGAACAAGTTGGCTGCCACATTAAATATGTTTCGGTGGGTGCTGAAAGAGAAGATTATTTGACAATGGTCAAATAACAATGAATATTGAATAATTAAAGATGTAGGAAAGGTTTTGTGCATTTGCACAAATCCTTTTTTAATTTCGTTTAATTTTCGGTCTTATTGTATTCATATAATAATTTATGAACATTGTAAATGCATAGTCATAAATTATAAACATAACTTGTGCTGCTAATATCATCCACCAATAAAGCTTTAATGTTATAAACAAGCTTACAGTAAAGTACAATGCAATCAATGACAAGTTGAAAAATATATATTTTGCTGCAAATGCAGTTTTATTATTGTTGAGTTTTATTTCTATAAAATGTTTTATTAAGCTGTAAAGTCCAAAAAATATTATATATGTAAAAATTTCAACTTTGTTAAAAGATAAAAAGAATCCAAGGATGCAGGAAGCTAAATAAAAAACAGCTCCGCTTTTTCCTCCGAATTCTACAACAACAACACCTACAATCAAAGCTGCCACAGCAAAAAGAAAAATTGTGTTAGTTTCAATTACAGATGAAAGTATTATGAATAATTGATTTAATCCTAAAAGCACACCTAAATAGGCCATTTCCTTGCTTTTTAACAGCATGAAATCAAATCTCCTCCCAAGCATTCGCACAAGCAGTCTGCACATATAAGTTGTGAACAGCAATCTGCAGAGTTTGAAGTTCCTCCACCATAATTATATGCTCTTCGCTGATATGAATTCTGCATATTTGAAATTTGGCTTAAAAAATTTCTGAATTCCATATTGCTTGGCTCCATATTTACAGCACGCTGAACATACTGCACTCCTTGACCAATTGAACCTAAATTTACATAGCATACGCCAACTAAATAATTCCATTCAGCATTTCTGACAGTTGTGCTGTTAAGTGCTCTTAAAGCATCTTGAAATCTTCCATTGCTAATTTGCTGTCTTACAGTGTACAGGCTGCTTCCTGAATTATTTTCATACGAGCTGTCATTTCCATAGCTGTAATTTGAGCTTGATGCTGTTCCGTTCATTATTTCATCATATGCCCACTGAATTTCCTTGAATTTTTCTTCTGCTAAATCCTTAAGAGGGTTATTTTCATTCATATCAGGGTGATATTTTTTTGCAAGCTTTCTGTAGGCACTTTTTACTTCATCCTTAGATGCTTCCCTTTTTAAGCCTAGCACTTCATATGGGTCTTTCATTTGTTTATCTCCTTCTTATTCTCTATATTCGCTTTGTTCAATTTATTCAATATTCCTGAGTATATTATGTTATCTATTATTGCTTTATCCTGCACCAATGGCAGTTTTTCTATTTCTTCACTTAAAAATGACAAATTAAGCATTAAAAGATCTTTTGCATATGCTTTTTTATCTTCAATGTCCAAATTATTAAATGGATTGTATGATTTATTTTCCTCGTCTTTTTTCATATCCTCATAGGCATCAAGATAATAAATGTATTTACCTAGAAAAAATCCTATTTTTCTAAGATTTTTCTCCCATTCATCTTTTTGGTATAATATAACTTCTTCCATCAAATGACCAAATTCATTTGATACTGAATCTATGTCCTGGGAATTATTTTTTTCAAGCAAAGATATGTTATCTAATCTTTCCTTTATTATTTTGGATTTTTCCAGAAGTTTTGAACTTGATTTTTTAAATTCCTGCTGCAGCGCTTTGGAGATTGCAAGTGACTTGTAGTCTTTATCATCATGCCAATTATCAATCATATTGTAATATGACAGCATAATATTTATTGAAGCAGCATATTCTGTTATTTCATTTTGTATTATAAGTTGCTTTTTACTTGGATGAACAATGCATCTTTCATTATATATTTTATTTGCAGGTTCATAAAGAGAACTTAGCAGCAATATAAGAAATGTCATGTCATAATTTAATGTAAGTCTGGATTTGTTGCTGTATTGTGTTTTTAAGCATTTGCACAATCCACAATAATATCCCTTGTAGCTGTAATATTCCTTGAATTTTAATTCCATTTTATTTATTGTAACGTATCCAAACACATATTTCACTCATTTCTTAATTTACTTTAATAATTGTAACAATATTCTTTTGTTTTATCAATATAAATTTATCAATCATTGCTAACCAAAAGAAGGTTCAGTACATTCTCAACTTGAAGTTTTACGCCAATTTCCAAGCATGATTCATCTAATTTAAACATGCTGGAATGAATCGGGTAAACAGCATCAATTTTTTCATTTCTGCAGCCAAGGTTAAAAAAGCATGCTTTCGAATGTTCGGAAAAATATGAAAAGTCCTCAGTACCCATATCGGGAAATTGACTTATTACAATATTTTCTTTTCCTAATATTTTTTCAGCTGTTTCTCTTACAACATCAACAGCTTCATCATTATTTATTAAAGCTTTGTAGCTTTCTCTGATATAGAGTCTTCCTTCTCCGCCAAATGCTTTTGGCACATTTTCAACTATTTCTGCAATCCTTTTTTTCATAAAGTCTCTTGTATCCTGATCCAATGTTCTTAATATTCCAGTCATTTCAACTTCATCAGGGATAATATTTCCTTTTGTTCCCCCATGAATGCTTCCTATTGTAAAAACTGCTGAATTTAATGGCGATAAATTCCTGCTCACAAGAGATTGAAGGGATAATATTAAATTAGACGCTATAATTAACGGGTCAACACCTTCATTGGGATGAGCGCCATGTGTGGATTTTCCTATTGCTTTTATAATTATTTCATCAGATGAAGCCATCATTTTTCCATATTTCAATTTTACAGATCCTGTTTTTATTGCAGGATCCACATGCAGTCCTAATACATAATCAACGTCAGGGTTTTTCAAACATCCCTCATTAATCATTCTTTCTGCTCCTCCTGTAGTTTCTTCGGCAGGCTGAAAGAAAAATTTAACATCACCATTGAGCTGTGATTCCATTGATTTAATTACTTTAGCTGTTCCCAAAGCAATTGTTGTGTGAGCATCATGGCCGCAGGCATGCATTACACCATCATTTGCTGATTTAAATTCCACGTTTGTTTCTTCTTTTATGGGCAGTGCATCCATATCCGCTCTGACAGCAATACACGGGGACGTTTCATCTGTCTTTTTTTTGTTCTTTCCGCGAACTATTGCTACAACACCAGTGTCTGCTACGCAATTTTTATATTCAATTCCCCACGAATTCAAATATTCGCAAATTTTATTCATGGTTCTGTGCTCAGACCCTCCCAATTCAGGATTTTGGTGAAAATCACGTCTTATATTTATCAATTCACTATTTAAAATATCACACATAAGTTTAAACCTCTTTTATTAAAATTATCTTTATTATATTTTATTTTCTTGTTTTTTACAACAATCCTTAATAAAATAGATATATCGGCTGCAATGCAGCCGATATATCTTTAACATCCTCCACTGAGAACAGGGAGAAAATAAATTTCTGAATTGTCTTTTATTTTCTCAGTTAATTTTTTTGGAATACCATTTACAAGAACCGCTCCGATTTTCATTTGGTCGATTTTTAATTCATCTGCTAATTCAATTAAAGTTATATCTTTATAATCACATTTAAGTTTGTTAGTTTGATTATCTTCAACAGCAATAATTATGTTAATCATAAAATTCTCTTAATTTGTCTAACTCATCAACATCCACATCAAATGAAGTGTTTAAGCTTGCTATTTTTATTTTTGTAAATGTTTCCGGCATACGGTAGTTTTCTTTTGTATATCCTGCAAGCTCATTAAATTTATATTCGTCTCTTATGGTTTCTTTAGCCATATTTTCAAGCCATTCCATATTTAAATTCCAGCCGAAGCGTCCATTTACCAAATCAACCAGCACTTGAAGGTCATTAGTGATTGCTCCTCTTATAAACATGCAAAATCCAAGGCTGTCTATCATTGCCATTAATAATTGTGAATCCTTTGAAGCTTCCACCCAGCTTTTGTCAGTTTTAACAACAGGACCATATGTATGATCCGCACCCATTGGCGTTGTTGCAAAAGTAACACCCATGCCTTTTATAGCCCTTGGATCGTAAGCCGGCATTGCCTGACCGTTAACAGCAGGAACATGAGATACTCCCAAAATTCTTCCTGTTATTGTTGCCCCGGAAGCTAAAATTTTTCCTAATATTGTGTCATTTTTTATTTCATCAATCAGCTTAAAGGCTGCATCAGCATCTCCAAATTCAGCTTTGCCAGATTCCATTGCAACACCTATAGCTGCTCCGGTTTCTATTGTATCAATGCCTAAATCATTACATACAGCATTTAATTTTGCTATTACATCTATGCTGCCTATTCCTAAATTCGAACCCATTAAACCTATAGTTTCATATTCTAAAGGAGATACAATTGTTTTTCCGTCTTTGTCAGGAACAACGTTAGAACATTGAATAACACAACCTGGCATGCATGCATGCGTAGTCTTGCCTTCGCCGCCGCGTTGTTTTATTAACTCAAATAAACTTTCACCGGAAATTTCATCTGCATACTCAAATTTTTCACCTTTGAAGTTACGTGTAGGAAGTCCAGTTAATTCATTGGTAACCCTCACTGTAGAGGCTGTTCCCAATGTTCTGTAATTCACACTGCTTGGAGCATCCATAACAACAGATGTATAATGTTTTAATGCTTTAGAAAATTTTTCTTTGTCTATAGCTTTAATAGAACCCTTTTCAACAACTACAATTCCTTTGATTTTCTTCGAACCCATGACAGCTCCAAGACCGCCTCTTCCACTGTATCTGTTTGGTTTTTTTTCTTTATCCATTGTGGCAATACCGGCAATATTATAAGTCTTTTCGCCAGCAGGTCCAATGCATGTTACAGCGCAATCAGGATACATGCTTAACATTTTGTCACAAAATTCAAATGTGCCCATTCCCGTATATTCGTTTGCAGATTCTAATGTGCATCCGGCATTATCTATTTTTATATAGTACCAATTGTCATCATTAGGTTTATCTTCAATTATAACAGCTTTCAATCCATGCTGAGCAAGCCACATGGCAGTAATTCCACCAGCATTGCTTTCCTTAATTCCTCCCGTTAATGGACTTTTAGCACCAATGCTTATTC
>JBASLQ010000586.1:0-8293 GCA_049656425.1 Sedimentibacter sp. | reverse complement strand
ATATTATACCATAATTGTCTTCAAATAGCAATGAAAATTTGCCCTGAATTATTGTAATTTCAAGGTTTTTTGAATATTAAGTTTTCTATATGATGACTCGTTGTTTTACTTCTTTATGTGCTTGCTTTTGTTCTAATGAAAGACCATCTAAGAGCCATCTTAATTCTCTTTCATTAATATTTAAAGTTTGCCCTGATGACTTTGATGGCCATTTGAAGTGACCTCTTTCTAGTCTACGGTAATAAAGCCAGAAACCATTATGTTCCCATTGTAAAATTTTAATTTTATCCATTTTCTTATTACAAAATACAAAAAGACCGTTAGAGAAAGGATCTAATTTAAATTTTTCTTTTACAGTTATTGCAAGACCATCAATTGACTTTCTCATATCTGTGCTGCCGCAGGCAAGGTAAACATGATCTGCTAATATATTGTTTAACATAGTGATGTTAACACCTGGACAACATCTGTAAAAACTAATTTATCAAAATCTTTAGTAACCTCAACAGAGCATGAGCCAATCTTTATGATTATTGAACTTGTAGAAGTTATATTATTTGATTTTGCCAGATCAACAGCGAGCCATTCTGTTTCATTAGATTTAGGTGGGTTCTGTTCTTTATTTAGTTTAGTTATCCAGCTCTTTAGCGAATGGATACTTACATTATTTTTATTGCACCAATCTATAGCAGTCATATTACTGCTTCTATAATTATTGATCTTTTCACTCCATAGACTCCTTCTTTCATCCTTTGTCATTAATTACACCTCCATTATAGTGCAATTATATCAAAATTGAACTTGCCTTTCTATGTGGGTGATATTTGACGCTTACGGCTTGATTCAATTATACTGCCTGCTCTTGGTCATCTCAAACTTAATAAATTAACACCTATGAAGATATTATCACTATTGAACAACTTGACAGAAGACGGAATCAGAAAAGACGGAAAGCCTGGTGGATATTCAAACAGAATTATAAAATATCAATGGCAAATATTAAGCTCAGCATTGCAACAAGCAGTGTATTGGCAGATATTGGCTGAAAATCCATGTAAAAGAGTTAAAGTGCCCGAAAATATTGATAATGATAATAAACAATCTACTGAGATTAAAGTTAAATATTATGATGAAAATCAAACTATGTTATTACTTGAAATAGTTAAAGCAGAACCACTAAAATATCAAATGGCTGTGAATATTGTTGTATTCTGTGGTCTAAGAATGGGCGAATTACTTGGATTGTCCTGGAATGATATAGATTTTGAAAACAAAACCATAAGTATTAATAAATCAAGAAGTCATACAGATAAATTAGGAATGTTTACAAAGTACCCTAAGAACAAGAGCTCAATAAGAATAATAAATATTCCAGATATATTAATAAAATTACTTCAAGAATATAAAGTATATCAGAATGGATAAAAAGCCAATTGCGGCGACTTATGGTCCGTAGAATGGAACAAAACCCCTTGGTTATTAACTCAATGGAATGGTGACGGTATGTATATTTCAACGTTAACTGATTGGTTGCTAAAATTTCTAAAAAAATACAATAAAAGTATTGCTGATGATATATCTATCATGGAAAATGAAAAAGCGAAATACTATTTGCCAATTATAAGTTTCCATAAGCTAAGACATACATCTGCAACCTTATTAATAGGGCAAAATACAGATATTAGAACAGTATCAGCAAGACTTGGACATGCTCAGACTTCAACTACTATGAACATTTATGTCCATGGGCTTAATAGCTTAGATGTAAAAGCTGCTAATTCACTGGAAGACTTGCTAATTAAAGATTATTCATTTAAATATGCAGTATAATGAAATTCTAAGAGTTAATAAACATTTTATATAAATTTCAATATAAAACAATTGACTATACAACATATTTGTTGTATAATCATAATATAAACAACAACATATTTGATGTATATTTTAAACACAAAAGGAAATAACTATGAATGTATATGATTACCAAACTGCTGGTGGAAAAGATTTGATAAATGAGTATCTTGATAAACTCGAACCACAAGATAGCGCAGAAGGTTATAGAATTAAACAAGCACTTGAAGATGATGGATTAAATGCTCTTGAATTATTAAATACACGACAACTTATAGGTAAGCTTTGGGAGATAAAATTCAATTATAAAGATAGATTTATGTATGTTGTAGTTGACGGGGATAATTTTTATATACTTCATGCATGTAAAAAGCAAAAAGGAAAAGCAGAGAGATTTGAACTTAATAAGGCAATAAATAGAGCCAAGAATCTTGGAAACGAAATTGGTAAAAAATTTATATGAAGGGAGTGTTCAAATATGCCATTTAAAAAAGTAGATGTAAAAAAAGAAGTTAATGATAGAATGGAAGCAAGTGAAGATTTTAAAAAGGCGTATATTCAAGTTGATAAAGAATATGAGCTTGTAAAAGAACTTGTAAAAAAAAGAAAAGACTCAGGTATATCTCAAAGTATGGTTGCAAAAAAATCTGGCTTAAAACAACAAGTTGTTTCAAGAATTGAAACTGAAGGTAATTCCCCCACGCTTAAAAATTTATTAAGGTATTTAGACGCATTGGATCTTACAATAAAAATCGAAAAAAAGAGCAGCACTGCTAAAACTAAGAAATTAGAATTAGTATAATTAATAGATTAAATTTTACAAAGACCATCAACAACAATGTTGATGGTCTTTTATTATTGATTTATATTATGTAATCCAACAAGCAAAGTGGCTATAATACTTTGAACAGTATACATTTTAATAGAAATCCATACTAATTACTATATACATTATTTTTTAAATTGATTATTGCTGAAATATTTAATATAATTATATTGAAAAAGATTATAATAATATTACAAAGGAAGTTCAAAAAATGATAATTTTTTCTACTGCAAAACTTTCAAAAACTATAAAAGCAAAACGTGAAGAAAAAAGGTTAACACAAGGGCAGCTTAGTGAAATTACAGGAATTAAAAGTGTTGTTATTTATCGAATAGAACGTGAAGAATTTATGCCATCTATTACGCAGCTTGAAGCATTAGCTAAAGTACTTGATTTTGAAATCACTGATATGTTTCTTGATAAGAAGGAAGCTACTTCTTTTATTGCTTTGCGAAATCAAACTTTAAGTGACAATGAAAAAGAAGGCATAGAAAAACTTTTTTCCATGATGCTTACTCTTAGACAGCAAATATTGTTAAGGAAAAAATTTTATAGATAATATCATTAAAATGTGATAAAATAAATTTTAAATAAAAATTGGTTACTACCTTATTAAAACACATTTAAATTTCAACATTATTAAAAAATAAAATGGTTACTATTTGGTTACTACAAGTACAAAAACCAGCAAATATTCACCATAAAATAGAAAAACTGAAATTCAAGAAATGGCTATTTATCAATATACACACCAATATGCAATATGCAACAAAAGATATAATCTAAGTCTTCGAATCCAGGCGTTATGATTTAATTTTCTTATTTCATCCATCGTGAAAGCATTGCAATAACAGAGTTTCAAAGCTTATTCATCTTTATAAAATGGTTACTGTTTGGTTACTATTAATAAAAGTTTTATTTTGATTGTTACTGCTCTTCAACTTTAACTGTTAAGTGTTTCTTTAAGCTTTATTTAATTTTAATATATTGAAAATTTTATAAATTTGTAGTAAAATAGTAAATAATCATGGACCATTAGCTCCGTTGGATAGAGTGCCGGACTTCGAATCCGTGTGTCGCGGGTTCGAATCCTGCATGGTTCACCAAAACCAATGAATTAAGGTGTTAAATTTATTCAGTAACAATAAATTTAACACCTTTTTAACACCTACGGGAAAAATGACTATTTTTTAGAATTTATGTTTATGCATATTAATAAAATATTGAACATACATCTCATTTATACAGCAAGCATGTGAACGAAATTAAAAGCAATTTGACAGTAATAGGAATTGGGGAATCAGTTTCTAAAAGATATCAGTGTATTTTTTTATTTAAATTCAAATAATTTTTTCTTTCAGTTCTATGCTTTTTTGGCATTCAAAAAATGTCTATATAATACAATACCAGGGAAGACACTATCTACATGTACCCCCCTGGTAAAAATTAACTTAAAAATTATTTCAGTTTTTTGTATTTACACAAAACTGTCTCGAATTAAATCCAAGTAACAGGAATACTTAAATTCTTATCATTAATATAAATACTTTTATCATACATACAAATAACACAGCCTGTTCCAACACTCATTCCTTTAACATTATCAAGCACTGAAAAATTTTCAATATGCTCTTTTCCCGGGTTAGCAGTTTTTTTAATCTCAATAGGATGTAATGTGCCGTTTTGCTCAACAATTAGGTCTATCTCTTTAGCATCTTTATCACGATAATAATATATAGTTGGCTCCAATATTCCAGAATTATAATAACTTTTTAATACTTCTGATATAACAAAAGTTTCAAAAAATGCTCCTGACATTGCACCGGCTTCAAGTACATCAGGATTATTCCATTTTGTAAGATATGCAGCAAGTCCTGTATCCAAAAAATATATTTTTGGAGTTTTAACTGCTCTTTTCATTATATTATTATAATAAGGCTGCAGTAAATAAACAATATTAGAAGAAATTAGAATGGAAAGCCATCTATCAGCTGTAGGTACACTTATTCCAATTTCATTAGCTACAGATGTCAAATTAAGCATCTGAGAAGTTCTACTGGCTATAGCTGTCATAAATTTAATAAATTTAAGTTCATCCCCTACCTGAGTAAGTTCTCTAACATCTCGTTCAATATATGTTTTTGTATACGAAGCATAAAACATTTGCCAATCTATTTCATCTGCATACATAGCTGGCATTGACCCCTTATGTATAATCTGCCATATTTCTTTATAATCCAATTTAAGAGCAGTAATTTTCCTTTTATTAATAAACTCTTCAGTTGGTATAAAAGCTTCGTTAAACCTGTCATTTTTTATTTCACGTAAAGATAAACCCAACAGATTAATAATTCCTATTCTCCCGGCAAGACTCTCACTAATGTTTTTCATCATCTTAAATTCTTGTGATCCTGTCAAATAAAATTGCCCTTTCTTTCCATTTTCATCTGCAATCATTTTAATATAACTAAATAAATTAGGTGCATACTGTATTTCATCAACAATTACAGGTGGTGGTGTTGTTTTAAAAAAACTCCCCCCTTCCTCAATAGCACTTTGAAGTAAAATCGGATCATCAAGTGTTACATATGTAATTCCTTTTGTAATATGCTTTAAAACTGTTGTTTTCCCTACCTGTCTTGCTCCAGTTATTAAAACTGCAGAAAACATTTTAGCAGCTTTTTCAATAGTAGTTTCTATATTTCTATTAATATATGACATAATAACCTCCGACTAATTTAACATTTGATATTATTATATCCTACTATCTGATTAATATCAATTTAATTTAAATAAAAACAGTAATTTAAACATTTTATCTACAGCAATATCCACCGTCAACTATTACATCTGTTCCTGTTATATAAGATGCAAGATCGCTAGCTAAAAATGCAACAATACCTCCTATTTCATCCATGCTTCCAAAACGTCCTGCTGGTACGCTCTTTCCTCTAAGCTCCAATGTCTCCTTTGGCATATTATCATGTATTCCAGAAAACATAAATCCTGGGCTTACACTATTTATACGTATGCCATATTTACTAAAATCCATTGCCATAGATTTAGTTAATTGCAATACTCCAGCTTTAGTACTAGTATAACACACTGAGTATCTATCACAAGGTTTATCTGTGACCACATGCCCTGACATTGATGCAGTATTAATGATACACCCTGACTTATTAGCATTGCGCATGTAGCAGGCGGTAATTTGGTTTAGTATAAACATACCTGTTAGATTTACATCGACCATTTTTTTCCAGCTTGTAATAGGCATATCTCCATTATCATCCGGCATTATAATACCTGCATTGCTGTGTACAGTATCCACTGTACCAAACTCTTTTAATACTATTGCCATCATTTCTTTTACAGAAGTCATATCACTTACATCTGTTTTAATAGCAATTGTCTTAACTCCATATTTGTTTTTAATATATTCAGCATATTCATTTGATTTTTCTATATTAATATCCAATAATGCTACATCTGCTCCCAATTCTGCAAATGCCATAGCTGTTGTACGGCCTATTCCACCTGATGCACCAGTTACTATAGTTTTCTTTCCCTCAAGAGTAAACCTGCCCTTAATTGATTGAAGCTCATCAATTTGAACTACATTTCCCATATTAACCTCCTATTAAACTTAAAATTTAATATTTCCCATTTAACCCATGTATAATCCACCATTTACATCTAGGTATACTCCTGTAATCCAATTAGACTGCTGAGATGCTAAGAAAAGAGCTGCATGTGCTAAATCTAATGGATTGCCTATGCGATGTAATGGAAAATTTTTTGCTGCCTTCTTTTCTGGATCAAAATCTTTTATCATATCTGTATCTGTAGGTCCAGGAACAACACAGTTAGAATATATGCCATAAGGAGCACCCTCCTTTGCAATACAACGACTAAACACTAATACAGCTGCTTTTGATGCAGAATAATGTGGCCCAGCTTGAATTCCTGCATTTCTTCCTGCTACAGAGCTAAAGCAAACTATTTTTCCATATTTTCTTTCTTTCATTTTAGGAAATACTGCTTGTGTTACAAAAAAAGTACCTTTCATATTTACATCAAATATTCTGTCCCATTCCTCTTCTGTTAAATCCAAAAATTGAACTGTAGAAGTAATTCCGGCACAATTAACAAGAATATCAATTTTTCCTTCTTTGTCATAAACGTCATCTACCACTTTAATAACATTTTTCTGATTAGTTATATTGCAATTATAAATATTCTTTTCATAATTATCATCAACCATATCTAAAGCATAAACCTTTGCACCATACTTTCTGAATAAATTAACAACTTCACTTCCAATACCACCAACTCCACCTGTTATAATCGCAACTTGTCCCTCTAAATTTGTAGAATCACTAATATTCGCTGTTACAGGTTCTAACATATTATTCCCTCTTTTCTATAAACTATTTTCCTGTAAAATCGATCAAAAATATTATATAAATAAACTTATTTATAATGAATCCCTTTTCCTAATAACTGATATGCAGCCTCCATAATACCTTCTGACATAGTAGGATGAGCATGAATAATGTTCGTAATTTCCTTTGCCGTACACTCTAATTCAACTGCCATTGTAGCTTCACCTATAAGTTCTGTTGCCGATGTACCAATAATATGTATGCCAAGTATTTGATGATATTTTTCATCAGCTATTATTTTTACAAAGCCAGTGTTATTACCTGAACTTGTTGCTCTACCAGAAGCAATAAATGGGAATTTACCAACCTTTATATTACCAGACAATGCTCTTGCTTCATCTTCAGTCTTACCTACGCATGCAATTTCAGGCGTTGTATACACACATGAAGGAATAATTTGTTTCCTGCCTAAAGTTATTAACCCTAAGGCATGATCAACAGCATGCATGCCTTGATGAGATGCACTATGGGCTAACATACCTTTACCTGTGACATCACCAATTGCATAAATATGAGGAATACTTGTTTGATAGTGTTCATTAACAGTAATAGCATTCTTATTTGTATTAATACCCAGCTGTTTTGCTATATAGCTTTCTGGCTTTCTACCTGCTACAACTAAAACAGAATCACATTGCCTTTCTACCTGTCCATTTATTGTTTCTATAGTTACTTTAAATCCTGCTTCAACATTCACTACTTTTGAAGAAACACAAATTTCTATTCCTTGTTTTATAAGTGTTTTATGAAGTACATCAGTAATTTCTTTATCGAATCTAGAAATAATTCTTTTTTCCATCTCAACTATAGATATTTTTACACCCAATGTGTTAAATAAATGCCCAAGCTCAACTCCTATAACACCGCCTCCCATTATAAGCATGGAATCTGGCAATTCTTTTAAGGAAAGTGCTTCATTACTAGTTAAAATTCCTGGCAAATCTAGCCCAGGTACAGGTGGTATAATAGGAAAAGAACCAGTAGCTATTATAATTTTTTCACTTTCTATAATTTGATTTCTATCAATTTGAATCTGATTTGTATTTAAAAATTCAGCATTACCTTTAAAAACATCAACTTTATTTCTTTCTAATAGCACATTGACCCCATGTACCAAGGAATCTACTCTATTATCTTTATTTACTATAGCTTGTTTCCAGTCTATTTCAGG
>JBASLQ010000585.1:0-1630 GCA_049656425.1 Sedimentibacter sp. | reverse complement strand
AAATCTGGATGGCGCCTCCAAAAAACCTTGCACCGTTAGCTCAGTTGGATAGAGTGTTCGGCTACGAACCGGAAGGTCGTGGGTTCGAATCCCTCACGGTGCACCAATAGCAACACGTTGAAGAAACAAAAAAGAGATGAATCTTATGATTTATCTCTTTTTTGTTTTAATAGGAAAGTACTAAATTAAACAAGGGAAGAAAAAAAGCACAAAAAAGCCTTTAGAAAAAAGACTTGGAGTGCAAAAATTAAAAGAGAAATCAATATAACTTATATATATACCCAAAGACACTTTTGTAATAGACAGGTTGCATTAAATTACCGCATTTTTCGCAGTTAAAACGAGGAGGTACAGATGGGTCACCACCGTCCATCTCATCAAAATAAACAACAACATCGAGGGGCAGGGGAGTTGATTTTGACGTAGTCAAATCTTTTTAATCAAACTCCCCTAATTTTTTTGCTAATGATTTGTTGCCGCGATATAATTACTTAAAATAATTTTTCAATTCTCTTTTAATTCAACACGGCTGTAATTTTTCAATTATTATGGCAAATAACCTATATGTGTTCAGCTGCTACACTCTTGCGGATATTATCAATATGTTTCTTGCTTTGATTTCTGAAAAATCCTAGATCATTCATAATTGTAACCACTTTAAAACCCTGTTTGATACGCATTGAAGCTTCTTCAGGCGAACCTGTAACGATACCGGCAACAACATTGTGATTTAAACATGCCTTAAGCACTGTGTCAATGGCGGATACCAGTTCAGGATTCTCCATGTAACCAAAACATCCCATGTCCTGCGATAAATCAGCAGTCCCTATAAATATGCAGTCAAGGCCGGGTGTTGAACAAATTTCATCTATATTTTCTACCCCTTTTCTTGTTTCACACTGCATTACTGTGTAAATATTGTCGTTACATTCTCCATTATTATAATCTTCATACCATCCCCAACGAGGCCCACGACCTGCTCCAATGCCTCTCTTGCCAAGCGGAGCAATTTTTACATTGTCAATAATATATTTAGCATGTTCCGGAGTCTCGACCATTGGAATCATCAAACCATGTACCCCCACATCCAACATACGTGCCATCATAGGACCGTCAGCAGGATCGTAAACCCGTACTAATGCTGCCATTCCATATAATTCTGAAGCTCTTGCAACCTCAACCATAGTCTCCATGTTTGTTTGCGCATGCTCCATATCAATTAAAATAAAATCAAGGCCATTAATACCAAGAATTTCAGCATTATTGGATGATCCTGAAGCTACAAAGGCTCCTAACGCATAACCATTTACCTCGAGTTTTTCTTTCAATAAATTACGCATTTTCATAATATCTCCTCGCAAAGTGTTTACATGATTATCATATAAAAAATTTTTCGTTGTAAGCATTTTTATTTTACTAATTAATATTGCTGAGCAAATTTATCTTGCTCAGCAATATTAAACTATTTTTGTTGTTTCTCTAAAAACACACCATATGATTCGTTATATTCCTTTCTTAATGGATAAAAAATATCCATTTGCATACAAGGTACTGGGCTATCATAAACATGAATATAATGTTCTATGCCTGCAGGCACAGTTACCCAAGAACCCGGTGTTAATCTATAAGC
>JBASLQ010000584.1:0-1667 GCA_049656425.1 Sedimentibacter sp. | reverse complement strand
GTGTTTCGCCTACTGAATATATACAAAAATTAAGAGTGCAAAGAGCAAAAGAGCTTTTAAGATACACTGATTTAAATTTGATTCAGATCGCAAATGAAGTAGGTTATAATCATAATTCTTCTCTTACAAGAGTTTTTAAATTGTTGAACGTCAAATTATAGCTAATTAAAACGTCATTTTATTTCTATTATTATTATATCATTTATGTCAGATTATCTCTATGAAAGCACTTTATCCCTAAGAAGAATTCATTTTATTTAGAAGATTTTTTTAAGCTGGTATGCTATTTTTATAATAAAAAAGAGTAGCTAACAGCTACTCAAGTATTTTAGTTTAAATCAATATGTTCAGCGATAGCTTGTAAGGCGTAAGCCACAGTTATACCATCTACTTTGTTCATAATTGCACATAAACGTTCAGTGTTCCAAAATAAATCTTTTAAATTACTGAGATGGCATCCTACATCAAAATCAGGAATACAAGCAAAATTACCATGATTTGTTTTGCCTATAATTACAATAAATCCACTCTTACTTTCAATCTTAAACTCGTAATGACTTCCGAATTTGGTCAAACTAGTTATAATTCCAAACCAATTTTCTGTTTTTTTGCCTTTTTTCATTTTACACTCAAATTTAATTAACATAGATAAACCTCGTCTAAAAATAAAATACAGTTAACTAAGTGATATTTCATTGGCCGCAGCCATTATTATGTCGGTATCAATTACTGTTTTCTCATGCTGAGTGCCTATTATTAATGCCTTTGTTAATATCATATTCAAACGTCTGATAGAGCCGGAGCAACTTCTATATGCAGCTAGAAGGGCATTGTTATCAATAATTTCAGAAGAAGCGCCTGAGAGCGAGAGTCTAGAATGAATGTATTCTATTGCCTCAGTTTCTGAAAGCCCTTCAAAATCATAATTTATTATAATTCTTTGCTTTAATGCTTCATGTATCTGTTTTTCTAAGATGTTATTCAGTATAGGTTGACCTATCAAAACAAGAGAAAAACAATCCTTTGAGTCCATAGAAAAATTCATAAGTAGTTTTAAATCCTTTAATATATCGTTACTCAAATACTGTGCTTCATCCCATACAAGTATGTAATGGAGCCTTTTGTCACTGCTCATGCTTTCCATGTAATCTTTTATACTTTTAAACATATCCGCTTTACGAGAGCAAGGTTCAAGCCCCAGAGAGACACAAAACTGACGATAAAACTCAGTAGTAGTTACAGTAGTAAGGCAAAAATAAATAACCTTTGTTAAATTTGGATTGACTTTTTTAGAGAAACATCTTAGAGCAAAAGTTTTTCCAGAACCAGGCGAAGCCGTAAATAATCCAATACCTCTAGCTTCATTAAGATAATCAAGCCGTGATATCATTTCTTTTAAATCCCTTGAGAGATATGCATCTTTTTCTTTGATACCTTTTTCAAAAGGGTTTGAGCTCATACCATAAAATTGTTTAAACATTTTTAGTACCATCCTTTGAGTAATCTATAGGAAATGAATTTTTGCGTTTGGTTTTACCATTTTCAATTTTATTTGTTTTTCTAATGCCATACTTAATGTTTTCATAATAAATATAAGCACTTTCCATGTCATCAGGTAGATATCTCACTTCAACCTTCTGCCTTATAAATTGCATAGGAACATCATA
>JBASLQ010000583.1:0-1972 GCA_049656425.1 Sedimentibacter sp. | reverse complement strand
AATTAGGCAGCATAGTAATAGATTATGAGGTGATATAAGCTGTGAAACGGTTAAGTAAAAACTTGGGGCTATTAGCAATCGGCGGGCTACTGTATTATTTAGTTGAAATGCTATGGCGTGGATATAGCCATATAAGCATGTTTGTTGTAGGCGGTATTTGCTTTATATTAATAGGGTTAATAAACGAACATCTATCCTTTCAAACTCCACTGTGGAAGCAACAGTTAATAGCTGCTGTATTTGTAGCAGGCATAGAGTTTATAGCAGGTGTTATATTAAATGTTTGGCTACATCTGAATATTTGGGACTACAGCATATTACCATTTGATTTATTGGGACAAATAAGCCTACAATATAGTATTCTATGGTTTTTATTATCACTGCCTGCTATAGTGCTGGATGACTGGCTGAGATGGTGGTTATTTGGGGAAGAAAAACCACATTACAAATTAAGATAATTAAGGAATAAATGAAAAATTCGGTGTCGCAGAGGATCTCTCACGAGGTCCTTTTTTAATATAAAAAAATTAGTCTACGGACTTAAAAGAGGATAAAAACATGACAAGAAAAGAATTTGAAAAGAAGTACAAAACCGAAATAGCTTTAATGGCTAAGGCACAAGATGTTGACATGGGTGTTGCAACCGGCATGCTGATTGCACATGTTAAAAGCAGAAATGTAGATACACCGCATAAATATGATTTTCCTGGACAGGAGAATCTAAATTACACAGAGTTAGTCAAAGAGATTGCTAAAATTGAAGCAACTGCGGCAGTTTTGAGACAAGCTTAAACAACCAACATATAATACAACATGGAGCATATAAGCTCTTTTTGAAGGGAGATGTAACCGTTATGGAAAATATAAATAATTTTAAAATAGGTATTTTAAGTGTACTAGGAATGATTGGCAGCGTAGTAGCAAATTTACTCGGGGGTTGGGACATGGCACTACAGACATTGGTATTATTTATGGCTGTGGATTATGTCACAGGACTGATTGTTGCGGGAGTGTTTAAAAAATCCGAGAAATCCGAAACAGGTGCTTTGGAAAGTAAAGCCGGATGGAAGGGTTTGTTAAAAAAAGGCGTAACGCTGTTAATTGTATTAGTGGCTACCCAATTGGATAAAATGACTGGTACAGAAATTATAAGAGATGCTGTAATAATTGCATATGTTGTAAATGAGGCCATAAGCATAATTGAAAATGCTGGATTGATGGGCGTGCCTATACCAGATATAATTAAAAGAACATTGGAAATGCTTAAAAACAAAGAAGGTGGAACTGATAATTAAAGTATTGATAGACCCCGGCCGTGCGCCGGGGAATCCTAATAAAGGTCCAACAGATATTATGAGTATGAGGGCATATGGAAGATATCCACATATCTGAAAGAGACATTACAGTCAAAAGGTGTACAAGTAGATTTTACATGGACATGGAGCAGGACGAACTCTTATTATTACAGAAAGAATGATAAATAAGTAGGAGGTGATCCACATAATCACCGTTTTGCGACAGTGACAGACGAAGTAATTCCTTGTGGAAAAGATAATCATGTTCACAATATAGCATTTAGAACAGATTTTTATGAAGAGCATTTCCACACTTTCTGTGGCAGAACATGTCCAGCTATTTTTGTAGGTGGAGGCAGACATGTCCATTTTCTAGATTCTGTTACATCTGAAAATGACGGACATAGACATGAGTTCAGGGTAGCGACTTTAATTGGAGATTCTATTGGTGAATAATAGCAAATAGGAGCTTTGGGTAATCCAGAGCTTTTTTGTCGTTCAAATAATAAATTATAGGGCGGAATTAATTCCCGCTCCTAACAAACCAATCGGATAATAAAGAACTGCCATAATAGACAGCTCTTTTGCTAACTTTTTGCTAACGTATTAAAATTATTTAATATAAATTAAATGGACAGGCATATAAACAAATGTTAATTTTACGCACTATAGTATAG
>JBASLQ010000582.1:0-5717 GCA_049656425.1 Sedimentibacter sp. | reverse complement strand
GGAACCTTCAGTCTTGCCGGCTCCTACAATTGTATGAAGTTCATCAATGAATAAAATAATTTTTCCTTCGTTTTTTTTAACTTCTTCAAGGACTGCTTTAAGTCTTTCTTCAAACTCACCTCTGAATTTAGCTCCGGCTACCAATGAACTCATATCTAATGAAAATATTTTTCTTTCCTTTAAATTGTCCGGAACATCGCCTCTTACTATACGCATTGCCAAGCCTTCTGCAATGGCAGTCTTGCCTACGCCAGGCTCTCCTATAAGAACAGGATTATTTTTAGTTTTTCTTGATAAAATTCGAATTACATTTCTTATTTCAGAATCACGGCCTATAACAGGGTCAAGCTTGTTGTTTTTTGCCAATTCAACTAAATCCGAACCATATTTGGAAAGAACATCATAAGTTGATTCCGGAGTATCTGTAGTTACTCTCGTATTTCCTCTGACTGAAGACAATGAATTTAAAAATTTATTTTTTGTAAATTCATATTCATTGTACAATTGTTTAAGATTTTGCTTTGGAGCATCAAGCATTGAAAGCATAATATGTTCTACTGAAACAAATTCATCTTTCATTCTTTCTGCCTGATTTTCAGCTTCTACTAATATTTTATCCACATCAGGAGAAATATATATTTTTCCGCTTTCACGGCCAGAACCGGTAACTCGCGGCATTCCATCAATAATTTGTTTTACTTTAGTTTGAAATATGCTGGAATCAATATTCATTTTTGTCAGTAGCTGTCCTATAAGACCGCCTTCCTGACTTATTAGAGCATACAATAAATGCTCTTGTTCTATTTGCATACTGGAGTGCTCAATTGCTTCATTGTGAGCATCCTGAATTGCTTCTAGAGATTTTTGAGTGAATTTTTGTGCATTCATTTGTTTCCTCCTTTTAGTTAATTTTCTATATTATAATGCTAAAATATTAATTGAATATTAATTATGCATTAAAATTTTGAAAATCCAAATCCATATACTTCCTGTACTGTTCTTACTATAACAAAAACATTGGGATCAATATTTTTTAATTCTTTTTTAAGAACGAAGTATTCTTTTCTTTCAAGTATGGTAACAATAATATCTTTTTCATCATTCGTGAATCCACCTTCAGCTTTGTAAACAGTAACACCTCTGTCAAGCTTTGAAAATATATATTGCTTTATTTCATCTGGTTTATCAGAAATTACTACAACTTCATTCTTAACAGA
Organism: Sedimentibacter sp.; assembly: GCA_049656425.1. Lineage (GTDB taxonomy): Bacteria > Bacillota > Clostridia > Tissierellales > Sedimentibacteraceae > Sedimentibacter. The sequence continues at coordinate 4,500 of JBASLQ010000582.1, read as the reverse complement.
AAAGCCGTCAATAAAGTAATTTACAACAACACCGTTTATAAACCATCCAAAAGCTCCAACTACGCCAGTTTGAAGTCCATAAGTAAAAAATGCAGAAATCACGACAATTATATCTGCAACCATTAAACCGTTGCCCATGTCCATGTTGAAATATTTATTTAATATTTTTGCAATAATATCAGTTCCGCCTGTAGATGCATTTTGATTGAATACAATTGAAAGGCCAATTGCTGAGATTACTATTCCGCATAAAAGATTTAATAATACTTCATCAGTAACCGGGTGAATTGCAGGGAAAAAAGTTTCCATTATGTACATGAAAAATGAAAGAAGAAATACAGAAAAAATAGTTTTTCCTCCAAATTCTTTACCTAAAAATATAAAACCAACAATTAGTAATATAATATTCAAAATTAAATTAATGAAGGAAATAGGGATAGCTATGTAATTGCTCAATACAATGGCTAAACCTGAAACTCCGCCCATTGCTAAATTTTCCGGTACCATGAAATAATAAACGCCAAGTGTAACAATAAATGTTCCTATGGCAATAAAGAGATATTCTTTTAAAGTTTGCTTGTTTATCATATAACCGCTCCCTATATTTCATTTTAGTAATATTTTATACTTTTATTTTTTATTAATCAAGTAATTAATTAAAACACATATTTATAATACTGTGCATTGTTTACTGTACATTTAATTATATAATGAAATTAATTCATCATAATTTAATCAAAAAAACACAAATTTTTTATTTGAATATTGTATAATATTTAGATAATTAAAGCAAAAGGTAGAATATCGTAGTAAAATGAAGCATTGTTTCATATTTAATTTGATTAATGATTAAATGAGAATAATTGTGAGAATTTTTAATTTGAAGAGGAAAACAAAGAGTGATATAATGGCGAAAGCTGTATAAATTTAAACAAGGAGTGATTTTTTGAACGATATCATAAACAAAATTATTCAAATCGACTCTTCAGCTTATGAAAACAAAAATAATAATGAAGATTTTTTGCTCAAAAAAAAGCAAGAGTACGAAAGCATACTTTCAAGTTATAAAAACGAAAAACTTGAAGAAGCTAAACAAAAAGCACAATCATTTGCTGATGAAGCTGAAGCATTTGTAGTAGAAACAGATAAAACAGAAAAAGAGAAAATAATTCAAATTTCTGCTGAAATTGAAAAAAATTATCAAAAATCAGAAAAATCTTTAATTCAAGAAATATTTAATAAGTTATTTGTACTGGAGGGATAGTATGAACCCTAATATGGCATACTATGCTATTCAAACTAAAATTATTTCCAAAAAAGGTCATATTATTAAAAAGATTGATTTGGAAAAAATATTAGAGTGCACAACAGTTGATCAATTGAAATCGCTTCTGTTAAATAACAAAGAATTCAATAAATTACTAGAGTCAGTAAAAAATGTGGATATGAACAGAAACAGCATGGAAGTCATTTTAGGCAGATTTAAGACTTTGGAAACTGAGGATTTGCTTCATTATTTTTCGGGAAGCTATAAGGATTTTATTGAATCGTTGCTAATAGAATGCGAAATACAGGACTTAAGTTTGATTTTGAGAAAAATTGCCAGAGGAGAAAGCTTAAGCAGTATTGAAGAACGATTTGTTCATTCTGAGAAACATGCTACCTTGCCTTTTGAAAAACTTATGGCATCAAAAAATGTAGCTCAATTTACAGAAAACTTAAAAGGTACACCTTATTACTCCGGATTGAGAAACTTGACCACCGAAGATGCTATTAATCGTGAATTTCATATTGAAATGAAACTATATGTGGAATTATATAAGAATTTAATGGAAAAGGCAGAAAAATTGGATAAGGAAGATAAAGAGGCTGTTTTAGATATTATAGGCCTTAAAATCGATCTTCTAAATGTTCAGTGGATTTACAGAGCATTAAATTATTATAAAATTTCACCTGAAGAAATATTAATTTACAGCTTATTAGGTGGAAAGTCAATTAATTACAAGAAGTTAAAAAAATTATGCTACAGCAAAAATGTTAATGAGTTCCAACAATTAGTAAAATCTTATTTAAAATTCGATATATTTGAAAATACGAATAGTAAAGGAATTGATTCAGCAGTAGACTCGTACTTATATGATTATCTGCAAAAGAAAAATTTTAAAAATATCGGTGTGGCTGTTTCATATATTTACTTGATAGGTATCATTGTTGATGATTTTACTACAATTGTTGAAGGCATTAAATACAAGGTGCCAAAAGAAAAGCTTAAAAGTTATTTAGCGTATAGGATGTAAGGAAGGGAGGAACGTAAAGGATGTCCATAGAAAAAATGGTTCTTTTAAAAATTGTCGGTTCAATTGAAGAAATGAATCCAATTGTAAAAGAACTTATATTAAATGAAAATGTGCATTTGAATTTAAATATTGAAAACAGTAATGCATATTCAAATTATTATGTATTACACCAATATGAATCAGATATTCTTGGCACATCAATAATTAATAAGAAAATAACTTGCAATACTGAGGATAATCACCATGATTGTATGGATATTATACAAAATATTGCAAAAGGACTGGAAACAGAACTTAAAATTGATAAAGGCATTTTATCAGAAAATTATAAATCTGAAGATGCCTACAATGAATTGATGAAGGTTAATTCATCAATAGGAGCCAGAGTAAATGAAATAAATGAAAGTAAACAAAAAATTCAGGAACTGCAAGTATTTAGAGAAAAAATTGACAGCATTGCAGATAAAAACCTTGAACTGGATAAAATCTCCGATTTAAATTATTTTGATTATGAGATAGGTACATTATCCAGAGAAAATAAATGGCGCTTAAAGAAAAATTACGAAAATTTAAGTGCCATTGTTATGAGAATTGGAGGCAGTAATTCCTCGGTTGAAGATTTGTATATGATTGTGTATCCAAAACAATTTAAGGGTGAAACTGACAATCTGTTAAAATCATTAAATTGGAGTAAACTTGAAAATCCTGAAGGTATTAATGGAACTCCGGCTGAAATGATTGCACAAATTGACGAACGCACTAATGGATTACAGCAGAAAATAAATGATTTAACTTCTTCTATTGAAAAGGAAAAGGAATCAAATGTAAAATCAATTAACAGACTTTACAATATTTTCAGCTTAGAGGAAAAAATTGCTGAAGTAACAAAAAAAGCTGATTTTGGCGATAACATATTTGCTGTTGATGTATGGATTCAAGAAAGTGAATTAGATAATGTTAAAAATTCAATTTCAAAAATATCAAAGAAATATATGTTAACTCAAAAAACAGCAGAAGAGTTAGGCAATCAAGTTATTCCGCCTACAAAATTAAAAAACAATTGGTTTACAAGACCATTTGAAACGATTGTAAAAATGTATGGTTTACCGGCTTATAATGAGCTGGATCCAACACCGTTTTTAGCACTTACATTTTCTTTGGCCTTTGGCATAATGTTTGGAGATATAGGACAAGGACTTGTTTATGTGCTTCTTGGTTTTGCATTAAAAAAGAAAATCGGAGCATTAGCAGAAGTAGTTATTCGTCTGGGAGCAACTTCCATGATATTCGGTTGTGTTTATGGCAGCTTCTTTGGACTGGAGAAAGCAGAGTTACCATGGCTTCCAAGTTTAATTGAAGGTGGTCCGCTAGAACCTAGCAATATTCCAATGATACTTATAGCTGGTATAATTTATGGTATTTTTGCACTTACTGTTTCCTATATATATGGAATTATTAATTCTATGAAGAATGGAAATATTGAAGAAGGAATATTTGGAAAGAATGGTATATTTGGCTATACATTCTTCATGAGTTTTATAATGACTATTGTTGCTTTAATCGGAATAATCAACTTACCAGTCTCCGTACCATTAACTGTTCTTTTAATAAGTTTATTAATAATAATTTTAAAACAACCTCTTACAAATATTGTGCTTAATAAAAGGCCTTTATTCCACGAGAGCGCAGGTTCATATTTTACAGAAAGTATATTTGAAGCTGTAGAAACTATATTGGCAGCAATGAGTAATTCTATTTCATTCGTCCGTGTTGGCGCATTTGCATTAAACCATGCCGGATTATTCATGGCTTTTCTGGTTATTTCTGAAATGGTAGAAAATATATTTTTGAAAATATTTATTTTGGTAATAGGTAACGTATTAATTTTAACATTAGAGGGTGTAATTGTGTTTATACAAGGTCTTCGTCTTCAATATTATGAAATGTTCAGTAAATATTTCAAAGGTGACGGTGTTGAATTCAAGCCTCTTAAATTAACTAAATAAAATAAAAACTAAATTTAATTCTAAATAATAATATAAGAAGGGAAGTAAAAAATTATGCAAATTTTATTTGTAATAGCAGCAGCAGCAGTATCAATAGGAACAACTATTTATGGAAAAAGAGCAATGAAAAACACTAAAAAAGGAAGTATAAAAAAGGCAATTTTAACTACAGTTTCAGCATTTGGTCTCATCATGGT
>JBASLQ010000581.1:0-3022 GCA_049656425.1 Sedimentibacter sp. | reverse complement strand
ACCAGGTACAGCTATTGATACTCCGCCTTTTTTATCTGTTCTTTCCAAAGACACTTCATGATAAGTATTTCCATCGTATTTAAAGATAATTTTTTCTGCTTCTTCTTCAATATTTAAAACACCTGTTAATGTGTAAACTCCAAATTCAGGACCATCTATAGAAACGTTGCTCAGGATGTTGTTGCCCATATCGTCATTAACCATCAGCAATGATTTATTGCTGATATTGTTTCCTGTAACTGTAAATTTGTGAGCTGTAACCGAAGAACCCGTAGTAGGATTCCCAATATAAAATATTGAATCATCAGCCGCTTCATAATTATTCATGCCTTCATGACCACCGGACGATGACCTTGCAGCCAATGCATTGCTTAACTTAAATTGTCCAAATCCATCAACCGGATCAACATGAATTGAGCTATTAGCTATAGTTTGTACTCCCTCATACTCGGCAACAATAAATATACTTTCTCCGCCCTCAAGAATACCGTTAATCTCTATTTCGCCTTCTAAATAGTACGACCCTCCACGGATTTGAACAATTGAAATTTCTCCAATTCCAGCACAGCCGACCTTTTCATATAAATCAGGATCATACCAAAAGTCCGTCTTTGTTCCAGTGTAGAGGTCAACACTGATATTTTCATTCATATAACTTAGATCCCCGCCAACATTGTTTATATTCATTTTAAATGGAATAACCGTGTTGTCACTGCTGATTTCAGCAGGCATTTCCAGAATTTCTAAGAAAGAATAATTACCGGGGCTGAAATAAGCGTTTTCATTATCATAATAATTTCCTTCAGAATCCTTCAGTCTAATGTAATAATTTGCTGATTCTAAAGACATCCCTCCATAAGTTATCATTTCATAAATATATCTTTTGTCACCGGAAGAATTGTAACCCAAAAACCAGCTGTTGTTTTGATAAGCAATCGGCTCATAAATATCGTTTTCGTATTTTGATACTTCCGCCATCAAATCACTTAAATACAAACCTGTTACTTCAACAAAAAACTTACTCTCTCCTTTATTAGGATAATAACCGGTCCATGAAGATATTGTGCCTGATTTGAACACTGGTGCATCTTCTTCGCCTGAAACATCCGCAAAGGCAACACCAGGCGCTGACATAATATTTGTGACTAACATTGCAATCAGCAAAACCCAAGATATTAATTTTTTCCTCATACTAAACCTCCTATTTTAGTAAATTAACATTCCTAAAAATACATAAAAACACTCATAATAATTATAAAAAAAAATTCACCATAAGTCTTTACCCTATTATGGTGAATATAAAATTTAAGCCTCACCCTTTAGGGTGAGGCTGTTATGATATGAATTAACGATTGTGCTCAATCATAATGTTAATTAACTCGGTACGGCTTTGAACACTAAATTTTGAATATATATTTTTCACATGGGTTTTAACTGTATTTTCGCTTATACCTAATTCTCCGGCAATCATTCTGTATGTATTTCCTTTAACAAGAAGCAAGGCGATCTCACTTTCTCTATCTGTAAGATTTCCTGAACTAACAAAACTTTCATAAGTTTTTTCTTTTTCTTTTTTTGATGCAGTCGCTATTACCGTCAAATATGCATGATCAGCCAATACTAGCGAAAGATTTTTATGCAATATTGGAAGAATCATTAAAGAAACACAAATCACCGTCATGGCAAACAAAGAAGAATTAAATATTTGGGTTTCAGTAGAAAATAACACATTTCCTATTATTCCTCCTATTAAAACTCCAAACACATTTGCTGACATACCTATTCCGAATATTTTTGCAGGATTAGAAACAAAATCTAACATTTCAGCAATTATGCTCCACCAAAACAAATCAAATACACCGCAAGCCCCTAACATCAATGTATTAACCGCAAGATAACTGACTGCTGTGTGCTCAAAACCCACAAAAATAACAAAAGCAAACCCCATCATAGCTATTGCTACAAAAAGTATGTATGTTCTGTTAGTTTTTCTAGGAAGATTACGCATAATATACAAGGCTACAATATATGGAACCGCCCAATACCAGCTCGTAAGCCATTCAATGTGTTTATAAGCAGGATTGATAACCTGATACATAAATCCAGAGTTAATAGTTATTATAGCTATGAACAAACACAAAAATAGAAGAGGTTTTAATACGCTTGGTGCTGTATTTAATTTTTTGTTTTCTTCAGTTGATGCTGCTTTTGCTGCAGAAGGAAGTTTCATTACATACACAAGCGATATAACCAGCATAAGAAACATAAGAAAAAAACTTGCATTTAAAGAAAGATAAACAGCGCATAAATTTATACCAATCATTAAAATATTAGAATAAATCAACACATCTGCAACAGTTTTAAATCGCTCATTATTGTGTGTGAATTCCTTAAGAAAACAACTCCATGAAACAAGAAACCCACCCGCAGAAAAAGAAATTAAAATTAATGAAATGTTCCACAAAAAAGAATAGGAAAACAAAAATATTCCTGTTCCAAAAATACAAATTATTACAGAAAAAAACATAAGCATTTTTGCCCAATAAATATTCTTAATGAAAAAACCGCATAATAACAATCCTGCAAAATGAGCAGCAACTGCCGTAAATATCATTGGATGAAGATCAATTGAATTCACCTCAGCAAGTTTGTACAACACCTGTCCTTCAAAAGGAAACGCTAACATCCACGCAAAAAACAAAGAAAAAATTACTACTGAAAAACTTCTATCATGATTAGTTTTTTTTTCAGAAAATGGCAAATTCATACCCCTAACATTTAAATATATTTCGATTTTTATACTTATATATCAGTATACTACAAATTTTAATAATGACAATAAAATATGTACATGCTTCTAAACAATATTCATATTATGCTTGTAATTTTTCAAGTAAGTTTTTAAAATATTCTACATGTTGCTTTTCTTCTTCAATTATTTTATTCATTATTTCTTTTGCCTCTTCATGTTTTATTCCATTGTACAATTCAGTATAAACCTTTACTGTTAACTCTTCTGTAT
>JBASLQ010000580.1:0-4605 GCA_049656425.1 Sedimentibacter sp. | reverse complement strand
CAATACTTCTTACTGACTTCACTGACTTTGATTCAATTTTTCCTTCAGTAGGTTTTAATAAATCATGAAGCATAGTTAAATCTGCATCAAAGAGCAATGTTCCATGATGTAAAGCCCTATTGCCTTTTATTGATTGAGCACTACCTGATATTTTTTTACCATCTATTGCTATATCGCTTGTTCTTCTTTTTTCCGCTTTAATTCCTATTGAATTTAATGCATTTATTACCGGTATAATAAATTGATCGTAATCAATTAATTTATTTTTATCATATTCAGTTATCACAGAGTAATTTAAGTTTCCCCTGTAATGAAAAACTGTACCACCCCCTGTATTTCTTCTTGCTACCTTAATATTATTTTGTTCTATCGCCTTAATATTTATTTCTTCGTAAACATTTTGATGCTTTCCCAAAACAATACTGCTATCGTTTTTCCATAGCATAAAATATGTATCATCTTTTAAATTAATAAATATGTATTCCTCCAAAGCAAGATTAAAATATACATCATCGCTTATACTTTCAATATACTTCATTAATTCACGCTCCTTGATAACTACATATATAGAAATATTTATAAATTATAATAACATATCAGTATATTTGTTGCAATAATTATTTTGAATATCAAATATTTCGAAGCTCTGCACCGCGATTCTTGCATTCATACATCTACCTTTTAACTTCGTCAACTTTATTCTGCCTGTCACTTCCTTCAAGCCATATCTGACTATAATAATGTATTTTATAATTTCAAATTATATAGTTAATTCATCAAACAAATTTTGAAAAATTATGGTCTTTGGCATTTCATCTTTATACTTTGTCACATTCATTTCAATTATATTTCTGTAGTTGTTTTTATCGTCTTCACTAACGGGCAAATGATTAATAATTAGAAGTTCAGGAGATACATTCCTGACAAATTTCCTTCCCATTGTTGAATTTACGATAATAAACGGTGCTATCAAAACATCAATATGGATATCTTTTAATATTTGAATTAATTCAGTCTTGCAGAAATCAGCATCACCTAAATATAATATTTTTTTGTTATCCATCTCTAAAATATATACATAATGGTCTACCCCTACTTTTTCATGTGCCAGATGTTTAGTTTTTATATACTTTATTCTCATGTTATCTAAATCAATATTTCCAATTTCATAATAGTCTTTATCTAATTCTATTAACAAATCGATGTTATTGAAGTATGTGCCATTTAATTTTGTAGTTATAAGCTTTTCTGTTTTATTGTTTCTTATGTACTCATATGTTTTTTCAAGATTAAAATGATCATTATGCTGATGTGTGAACAACAAATAATTTATATCTTGAAACTTACCTTTTCCATATATTATATAATCCATAAGTTTATTGTCAACAGTGCTCCACTCATGAGTCTTAACATTGTGTATACCATCAATCAATATTTTCTTATCATTTCCTTCTATTAACAAACCTGCGTTTACAATTTGTGTTATTTTTATATTATGCATTTATTACTCCCTGTCATTTTATTAATTCTGATTGACATAGCGAAATTTAATGTTTGTCAATATAGTCGTTAAGCTCAAACATGCCATATTGATATTTGTCTTTAAATAAATCATAACGATTTAAGTTTCGCTGGTCAGTATTCAATAAAAAATCATTAATATAAATTATCCCGTTTGGTTTCAAAACACGTTGGATATCCTTCAGCAATGCAGTCTGTTCTGCATTATCAATAATGCACGTCAGAACAGCAAACAAAATTACCGCTTTTGTACTGACTTTGGAGAAAATGAAAAAATTCTCTTCATTCTTTCAAAACTTACTATTTCAATTAAGGAACAGTATTTATCAACCAAGGACACAATGTAGGACTCCTTATATTTTGGCATTTTCAAAGTCAAAGGCCACATGTGCTTAACTATAATGTCCTCTTCCAACATATTCAGTTTATAATATTTTTTTGCATTTTCTAAAGCTGTCTTAGGATGCGTAAAGCCGTGAAGTCCATTTCTTGTCTTTGTGGTATGCCAGTCATACAAAAACAAATCATGGAGAAGTCCTCCTCTAGCCGCGGCGCAATAATCCAAGCCTAGAAACCTGCATATCACATAGCTGTAATATGAAACGGAAATGCTGTGTTCCAGGCAGTTTATGTTGTAGTGCTGTATAAAGTTTTCCATAGACCGTACAATTTCATGGTCAATCAAATCATTTACGCAGTCTTTGTATTCATCGCAGAAGCTACATTTTATACTTGAATTACTTGCTGTATTTATTGTTTTTTCATATTTTATCATAAAATCATCTCTTTTGTAAATTTACTAATATTATAGTATAACCAATAATTATTTACAATTATTTATTCAATAATTTTGTCCATACTCCATATTTTAAGTGTAGTAAGTAATTTTTATTAAATTTTCTTCAAATTATATATCACACTGATGATAAGCTAACATTCCAACTTATAAGCAACCTTTAAACTTTTTTAAGTACTTGCTGATAAATTTCTTTTTATTTTTGTACTACTGCTAGTTCACCCTGTTCTATCATCTTATTAATTCTTTCCTTCTGTTACTTAATGCTTGTTCCATCTTTATTAACTATTTTTAAACTAGGTAGATCTTTACCATTTGTAGAAACATAAAAAACAAAATCTTCAGTAACTCCAAAACCTGATTAATCTAAATAGTTTTCACTGTCTAGAGCTAACACATTGCTGCCATCAACATTTATCTCCTTGCCTATAAAATATCCAATCTTCAACTATATTTAATGTATCCTTGCCAAGATTTTCTGGATGATCTACTAAAACCGTTTCATTTTTAAGGTCTTTATCTGATTTGTATAATTTAATGTCATTTGCATAATAGATGGACTCGTCTGTTTCCGCCACCAAACCATAATTGTTAATATTGCCTTCCGTGTTACCTACAGCAAATTCATTTTCAATATTTATTTGTTCAACATCTACAATGGTCTAATCGTAATTGTTGGTTCTATTTAATATTAATACAACTGATGCAGCAATTACAGCAGGAACAACTATTGTTTTTGTATAATAAATCAAATAGTCTTTAACTATATACTTTTTTTCTGTTTTCATCATTTCATTCAGTCATACAAACTGGAATTTGTCAAACCAAAGATTATCCTCAACCCAATCGATGATATACTTCAACGGCATTAGGTAAGTATTTTCTCAAAAGCTATTCTTTTACTTCCATTTTCTAAATAAATTATTCCACAATACTGAAATTTGTTTTTCTTAAGCAGTTTTTGCATAGATAAGTTTTCTTCATGTGTATCAACCTTGATACTGTGCACACCTTTATTCAAGCAAAGCTGCTCTACTTTTTTTATAATCTGCGATGATAATCCTAAACCCTTATTTTTGTTGTCAACAGCAACTCTATGAATAACTGCATATTCATCATTACTAATCCATTTTCCCTCACAGATAGAATTATATGTTTTTTCTACATTAAAAGAAACTACTGCCGTTGCAACAATAATGCCTTCATCTAACATTACATAGCTCTCTTCATTATCAATATCACTGCTTATCGTTTCAACATTGGGATAGTTATCCTGCCATTGATTTATCCCAGCTTCTTTAAAATAAGCTTGTGCCTGCCTAATAATATTCATTATACCATTAATGTCTGTTTTAACTGATTTTTTAAATTCCATTTTAATTCTCCTTAACATTTATAAATAATCCGTACTTGTATACATAAAAATCCCTGTAAATGAAAATAATCAATATATCCATCTTTAAGAATTTCCGTTATAGAAAGATATGAACCGTCAATAAAATTAAATGTAGATCTGATTATTAATTTATTTGAACTTTTTCCAGTTTGGTCGGTATTTTTAACATTTTGGATTATATCTTTAAAATTTTTACAAGAAAATCAATATTTGATGGATTCATTAACATTTCTTCACTCTTTTTAAAAGGTATTTCCATTCAGATTCATCTAATAATTCTTCATCTGTTTTATCTTCTTTATTTAAAAGAGTCTCATTATAATTACCATTATACTTATTTTCAAAAAATTCAATTTCACCTTTAAGAATCTTTTGTTCTTCTTCTTTAGATATACTTTCAATATTCTGTTTTTTATACATTTTAGCAATTTCTTTTATAAGAATTTGTTCTCCATTTGAACTTTCCCATAAAGTATTTTCACTTATTCTTGATTGTTTATTTTTCTCTTTAGATGCCACTCCTTTAAATCTTCCCTCACGAATCCAATTATTGATTGTAGTAATTGAAACACCAAATATTCTTGCCATTTGTCCAGTGGTATAGGTTATGTTAGATTTAGGTTTCATTGCAACATCAGCCATATACTTAATCATAATTTTTGAATATATTTGCATCTCGTCTTCATCTGAAAAAATAGATTCATTTATATTTTTAAGTTCATCTCTTAATTCAGAAGTATTTACTAAATAGTTAGAAATAATTTTGAATAGTAATTTTCCTTGAGTTCCGTTAATGTATCTTATTTAATAAATCCATATCTAATCGTTTATTTATATAAGTTTTTCTGCCCTTTATTTCAACGACTACATACATTTGATTCTTTAAATATTC
>JBASLQ010000579.1:0-4981 GCA_049656425.1 Sedimentibacter sp. | reverse complement strand
CTAAAGTTGTTTTTGCGGAACCTGTTCCGCCAATAATTCCAACTGTTTCTCCGGAATTGATTTTTAAATTTACATTTGTAAGTGTAAGATTGTCTTTTTTTCTTGCATAGCTGAAGCTTACATTGTCAAAAACTATTGAACCGTCATTAACTTTAACTTCTGATTTTCCATTGTTTTTTATGTCTATATTTTCGTCAAATACTTCAATTATTCTTGTTATAGAAGCTTTTGACATTACAATTCCAATAAATGCAAATGAAATCATCATTAACGACATAAGTATTTGTGAAATATAGCTTATGAAGCTAAAAAGTTCGCCGGTCAGCATGTTACCTGTAATTACAAGATTTCCACCGAACCACACAATTAAAATTGTGCATGAATACATTGTAAACATCATTATAGGCATACTTGTAACTACAATTTTTTCTGCTTTTACCTGCGCATCCCTTAAAGCATTGGCTGCATCTTCGAATTTTTCATTTTCATAATCTCTTCGAACGAATGCCTTTACTACACGGATGGCCACAAGATTTTCCTGGACCGAAGCATTCATGGAATCATATCTGCCAAACATCTTTTGAAATCTTGGAAAAGCCCTTGTTGAAATTAATCCTAAAGCTGTTCCGAGAACAGGAATTGCAATTAGAAATACTGTTGAAAGCTGTCTGTTTATTGATACGGCCATTATGGTTGCGCTCACCAGCATTATTGGAGCACGCACCAGCATTCTGATAATCATCATGAAAGCAGTCTGCGTATTTGTTACATCTGCCGTAAGACGCGTAATCAGAGAAGCTGTGCTGAATTTGTCCACATTGGCAAATGAAAAGTCCTGTATTTTATAAAAAAGTTTTTGTCTGATTCCGGCAGACAGACCTGTGCTTGCAAGAGAAGCGAAATGACCGGATAATGCGCCAAAAACAAGGGAAACTAAAGCCATTACTACCATAAGCATACCTATTTTCGCTATGTAGCCTACGTCGCCGTTTGAAATTCCCACATCGATTATTTTTGCCATTAAAAATGGTATGAATACTTCAAGAATTACTTCGCCTATTACCATTATTGGTGTTAAAAGTGCGTATTTTTTGTATTTTCCCAAACACGGGAGAATTTTTTTTATCATTTTTTTACTCCTTGATGTTATTTTTTTCTGATTCATTTCTTAAAGCAACAATTGAATAACAATCTATTTCACTGTTATTAGATATGTTTGATATGAGACGGTCAAGATGTTCCTTAGCTGATAGAAGTTCTTCATCAGAAAAACCATTGAAAAGCTTTTTGTCAAATTCATCAAAACTTTCACGGCATTTTTTTGAAATTTCATAACCTTTTTCAGTTACTGAAAGCATATTTTTCCTTAAGTTTTCTTCATCGGTCTGCTTTTTTATGAGGCCTGATTTTTGAAGCCTCTTTGTAGAAGTGGCAATTGAAGCAGGAGAAACACTCATTATGTCTGCTATTTCCTTTTGTGTGCATCCATTATGGTGGATTATATATTCCAGTATGGGAAGCTGTCCTAAATATAATCCTGCTTCTGCAGAAATTTTGTTTGCTTCGATGCGCCTTAGAATGCTGAGCTTTTCCAAACGTCCAATAACTCCTAAAAATTTGTTGTTCATACTTACCTCCAATTAGTTAACTGTTTAACAGTTAACTGGTTAACATCATTTATAATAATCACTCCCAAGTCATATGTCAATACTTTTTTAAAAAAAGCATTTGCCCTTGATGACAATTTTCATGTTGACATATTTCAAAAATAAGCATATCATAACTATATTACATAGTTTTCAATACTACATAAGGAGGTAGATATATGAATACAGATAAAAAAGAATTGACCAGTGCGCTTACTCATCTGGGAGGAGCAATATTTGGAATAGTCGGAACATTTTTGCTTTTAAATAATGCGGAAAATTCCAATAATACAATGACTGTAATTGCCTATTTAATTTTTGGCTTGAGCATGATTTTATTGTATTCCGCCAGCACAATTTATCATTTTATTGACAGATCAAAAGCAAAGGCTAAACTGATTATGCGAAAACTTGATCACATTATGATTTTTGTTTTGATTGCCGGCACATATACGCCAATTTGTTTATTAGTTTTAGACAAAACTGCAGGCTACAGGCTTTTAACGTTAGTTTGGTCTATAACATTTATAGGAACATTTATTAAATTGTTTTGGATTAAAGCACCAAATTGGGTAAGTTCAGTGCTTTACATAGCTATGGGATGGTTAGCTGTCTTGGTTTTACCTCCTCTTGTGAACACTATGCCTGCCGGAGGATTGCTATGGCTTATAACGGGTGGAATTTCTTATACAGTTGGCGGTGTGATTTATGGAATTAAAAAGCCAAACATTAACAATACTTATTTTGGATTTCACGAGCTTTTTCATTTGTTCGTCCTGGCAGGAACATTTTGTCACTTTATAATGATATATTTTTATATTGGATAGGATTCGCTGTGGACTGTCCCCGGCGAATCCTATAAATGTGTTGCTTTTTTAGCTGCAGTAAGGTATTATAGTAATATAAAATAAAATAGATTCTGAAATATGTAGAATAGAGTTGCTTTAGCATGCTTTGGAAAAAGAAAAGAGAAAAATTTAAAATATGAAATTTGAAAACTTAAATGTAATTGAACCAATCCTAAGAGCCTTAAAGGATGAAGGTTATGAAAGTCCTTCTCCAATACAGGAACAAGCTATTCCGTCAGTACTTGATGGTAGAGATTTGCTTGGCTGTGCACAAACAGGAACAGGTAAAACGGCGGCATTTGCTGTACCAATCATACAAACTATATATGGTCAAAAAAACAAAGAATCCCGCAGACACATACAATCCTTAATATTAACTCCAACAAGAGAACTTGCAGTGCAAATAGAAGAAAGTTTCAGATCTTATGGACGATATACTAATTTGAAATATTTAGCCATATATGGCGGTGTTTCACAAAATCCTCAAACACAATCCTTAAGAAGAGGTGTTGATATATTAATAGCTACACCTGGAAGACTTATGGATTTAATCAATCAAAGACAAGTAAATTTGCAAAATGTTAAAATGTTTGTTCTTGATGAAGCTGACCGTATGCTAGATATGGGATTTATCCATGATGTAAAAAAAATTATTTCATATATACCGCAAGAAAGACAAACATTGTTTTTTTCTGCTACAATGCCGAAAGAAATATCGGAACTTGTAAATTCAATTTTAGTGAATCCTGTTAAAGTTGCAGTTACTCCAGTTTCTTCTACTGTGGATATTATTGATCAATATGTTTATTTTGTGGATAAAAATAATAAGAAAAAATTGCTTGTTGATTTGCTTAAAAGTAAAGATATATTATCAGCATTGGTATTTACACGCACAAAATATGATGCGGACAAAGTGGTGAAGGATCTTTTATCATATAAAGTAAAAGCAATGGCAATACATGGAGACAAGTCTCAAAGCGCAAGACAGCAAGCTTTGAACTATTTTAAAAATGGAGAAATAAGAGTTCTTGTGGCTACTGATATAGCAGCAAGAGGTATTGATATAATTGAATTATCTCATGTAATTAATTATAATTTACCTAATATGCCGGAAACTTATGTTCACAGAATCGGCCGTACAGGCAGAGCGGGACTTGGGGGAACAGCAATTTCATTATGTGAATATGAAGAAAAACCATTTTTAAGGGATATACAAAAATTAATTAAAAAGACAATCAAGGTAGTAGAGGAACATCCATATCCTATGTTGATTACAACTGTTGCTCCAAAAATTGATAAACCGCAAAGAAAACAAAGAATTGAAAGATTTGAAACTGAATTTACTAGGAGTAAGAAAAATACTTCTAAAAGTTCTTCTTACAGAGGAACTGCTAATAAACCAAGTTCAAAAAAATCATACACGAGAAGCGGTAAGAATATTTAACTCAATAATTCAGTAATAAAAGAAGCTTTAACAAAGGTAACAAATACTACTTGTTGCCTTATTTTTTTATATAATTATATAAAAAACCCGGGAATCAAATTCCCGGGTTTTTTACGAACATATAGTAATATATTAATTATATTCTATTAACGTTAGTAGCTTGGTCGCCTCTGTTGCCTTGAGTAACATCAAAGCTAACTGCCTGACCTTCATCTAATGATTTGAATCCGTCTCCTTGGATAGCTGAAAAATGAACAAATACGTCATCTCCGTTATCTCTGGTTATAAATCCGAATCCTTTTTCTGCGTTAAACCATTTTACTGTACCTTTATTCATGAGGTACCTCCTAATTTCTATTTGTACTCCACTGCAAATAAAAAATTCACATATTTTTGCAAATTATATACACTTAACATATATATAATCTCTAAAAACATGTGAAATCAATAAATACATCTGTAATACTTTATTAATATAACATAGTTAATTATTATAGTCAATAATTTTTTAAAAGTATTCATATGTCAATGAATACCATTGAGATAGCATTGAAATGTGAACTAAACAAAAAAGCTGATGCAGTCAGAAATATTTGCAATAAAATATTTTTAAAAAAACTATTGACAAAGATGAACCTATAGTTTATCATTGCATATAATACAAAAATAATTAATGCATTGAAGCAGAGAAAGATATTTTAGTCATTAGCAGAGAGTTGGGCAAGGTGAAAGCCAACAATGAAAGAAATATGCAATATTCACTGCAGAGCATATCTGTTCAAAGGGTTGCCAAGTAGACAGATGCGTGTACTCACGTTACAGGGTTAGAAGTTTATTGACTTCGAGAGTGATGATATAATTATATCATAATTAGGGTGGTACCGCGGATCTTTCGTCCCTATAAGCATATTTGTTAGCAAATATGCTTATAGGAATGAAAGATTTTTTTATGCCCTGACTCCATTTGTACGGGCGATAACGAAGTTCAAATGGTTGGTAGGTCAAACGCAACGAGTTCCTAATTTATGCGAACGGTAGTGAGC
>JBASLQ010000578.1:0-1850 GCA_049656425.1 Sedimentibacter sp. | reverse complement strand
AAGTTCATCCAGAAGGAGTTTCTAAGGAAGAGTTATTAGAGTTAACTTCATATGCAGAAAGTTACTCAAACCATCCAATTTCCAATTCCTTAAAACAAGCATATGGCAAGGAAATTGACAATGGACGCATTTCGGATGTAGAAGAGATTTCAGGTCATGGCGTTATTGCAACAGTTGATGGGAAGAAGGTTTCAGCAGGTAATATAAAACTCATGAAAAAGTTGAATATACCTTGCTATGAAGGTGAAGTTGTTGGAACTGTTGTACACGTTGGGATTGATGACAAGTATGCAGGTTATATCGTTATTGCAGATGAAGCTAAAGAAGATTCAGCTCGGGCAATTAAGGAACTTAAGGAAGCTAAAATTAAGCAAACTGTTATGCTAACAGGTGATACAAAAAATGTTGCATCAAAGGTTGCTAAGCAGCTTGGATTAGATAAGGTATACTCCGAGTTACTACCAGGAGATAAGGTTGAAAAGGTAGAGGAATTATTAGCACAGAAATCTGCAAAAGGTAAGCTTGCCTTTGTAGGTGACGGAATTAATGATGCTCCTGTTTTAGCCCGTGCAGATATTGGTATAGCAATGGGTGGTTTAGGTTCTGATGCCGCAATTGAAGCTGCGGATGTTGTAATTATGACCGACGAACCTTCAAAAATTGCCACAGCAATTAAAGTTTCTAAGAAAACATTAAGAATTGCTCATCAAAACACAGTATTTTCAATTGGAATAAAAATAATTGTTCTTATTTTGAGTGCTTTTGGAATAGCTACTATGTGGGCAGCTATATTTGCAGATGTAGGTGTAACTATTATCGCAGTATTAAATGCTTTTAGAGCACTTAATGTTAAAAATCTGTAGTATTACGAAAATATAGTTCTTTTATCGCCGATTGGGAGAATTTATCTTAATCGGCGAATTTTGATAGAAGTTAGTGTACATTCTTCTTTAAATGTGAAGCAAAGACAAGGAGGTTACATAATGAACACTGTTAATGAATGTTACCGTGGGTACAATACACAAATAATAGAACAAACTAAGGATAATTGCCCGGTATGCAATAATGAAGGAATTTCTGTTAGTAAAGTAACAGTTGAGCACTTAATAAAAGAAGATTATCTTAAGGCAGTCGAAGGAGAGCAATATAAGATTTGCATGAATGAGAACTGTTAGTGTAGTCTATTATAGTGTTGATAGTGAAAAGAAATTCTTAAAAGACCACGTTAGGGTACCTATCTGGTTTAAGAAAGATGCAAATCCAAAGTATGCTTGCTATTGCAGCAAAGTTACCGAAGAGCAAGTTATGATGGTATGACAAAAAAAGGAGAAGACTATGCAAACACTTATTTCAGCGTTACTTGTATTCATTTCAACATCTATTGATTATTTAGTTGTTTTAACAATTCTTTTTGCCAGCCATGGAACACGAGGGATAAAATCTATTTATCTCGGGCAATATTTAGGGACTGGCATATTAGTCGGGGTAAGCCTCATTGCTGCCTATTTCCTCAATTATATTCCTCAGGATTGGATGATTGGGTTTCTAGGTTTTATTCCTTTAGGTTTGGGGATTCGTTCGATATTTGCTGATGAGGATGTGGATGAAGACTCCATTGGAAATCGAATTAAACACAATCAAACCCAAATTTTTGCTATTACAGGTCTGACATTAGCTATGGGCGGAGATAATCTTGGGATTTATATCCCATATTTTACCGGAATGGATATTGGCCAGATTGTTATAGTTCTTGCAGTCTTTATTATTGGTATTTTCCTTCTATCCCAGTTAGCTAATAGATTCGCTACTATCCCAATGATTGGTGAAATTATTGAGCGCTATGAGCGTAT
>JBASLQ010000577.1:0-1868 GCA_049656425.1 Sedimentibacter sp. | reverse complement strand
AAATTCTCCATCTTTTATAGAATTTAAACTAACGCTTAAGTCAAGAGCTTCATGGTTATGAATTATCATAACAGCAAGATTTTCAAAATTCATTTTTGCTATATTTAAAGCTGAATCTTCAATAATTTTTTCATTTTCATAAGATAAATTTTCTCCAACACTAACCTTTAAATGACCCAGACCCTTTGAAATCAAAAGTTCACATATGTCATCAGGTTTAAATTCACCGCCGGTAAGCAAAAACACTTTCTTATTGAACATAACATTTGAAATAATATTAATGTCTCTGCCGTGAGCACTTACATATTTCATACTATCCCATGACAAATTCAGCTTTGAGCAAAAATATTGCATGGAACTGACAGCTGGAATATTTTCAATTTCAATTTGTTCATTTTCCATAAGCATTTTTGTGAGTTTTTTAGAAATGCTGTAAAATCCGGTATCCCCTGAAACTAAAACACTAAAAGTTTTATGATTATCATTATTTATATAACCAAATATTTCATTTGCATTTATACTTTCAAATATTTCTTTATTTAAGTAAGAAAAAGCATCAAGCATTCTTTTTGCACCTATGAGGCAATCTGCTGTTTCGATGGAAACTATTGATTTTTGATGCATGAAACTGCTATTTCCAATTCCAATTCCAACAATATACACTTTTTTCACTTGCTCACCCCTTTCTAATGTCATTACTTAAACAATCTGCAGGTTTCATCCAAACTTAAACCTTCTTCATATTGTTTTCTTATTACAAGACATTCTGCACCTGTTTTAATGCATGCCTGAACCTTTTCATCAAATCCTCCGGAACTGGAGCTTTCCTTTGTAATCAGGTATTTTGCATTAGTACTGTTAAGCATGGCAATATTCAATTCTTCGCTGAATGGACCCTGCATGCAAATTATATTTTTATTTAAGAATCCCAGGTCAATGCATCTTTTTAAAGAACTTTCCATTGGTAGAATTCTCACATACATTCTTTCATCATAATTCTTAACCGTTGTAAATTTATCAAGATTCTTGCTGCCGGTTGAAAGCAATATGTTGCCTTCTTTATTATTTAAATAATCAATGCAGTCATTAAATGTGTCAAAATATGTGCAGCCATTATTTTCATAAGAACTTCTTATAATTCTAATGTGCTTAGTGCCGCTTACAGATGTTGATTTAATAATATTTTCTGAAACTATTTTTGCAAATGGATGAGTTGCATCAATTACATAGTCATACTTCTTCTTTAAAAAAAGATTTGTCATTTCTTTCTCATCCAGACGTTTTTGATACACATTTATATGCTCAATATTTTTAACAAACTGCTGTCCATATTCCGTAGCAATAAATAAATCTGCTTTAATGTTGCTTTTAGATAAGAACTCTGCAAACAGTCTTCCTTCAGTAGTTCCTCCGAAAATGCAAATATATAAATTATTCATTTTCTGCCTTTCTGAATTCATGAGTAAACGCAGGATTATATAACTCACTTCTTTTGTATTCATCCCCGAGAAAATTTCCAACTAAAATTAATGCAGTTTTATTTATATTATTTTCCTTCATTGTCTGTGGCAATGTTTCAATAGTGCAGTAAAATATTTTTTCATCCGGCCATGTAGCTTTGTAAATTACTGCCACAGGTGTTTCTGGTTCATAAGCTCCCGCAATTAATTCTTTTGATAATTCTTCAGCCAAGCTTGAACTTAAAAATAAAACCATGGATGATTTGTGAGCTGCAAGAGACTTAATGTTTTCTCTTTCGGGAACAGGAGTCCTTCCTTCCATACGTGTGATAATCACAGTCTGGCTTACATCCGGCAGCGTATACTCTGCGCCTATAGCAGCTGCAGCCCCGCAAAACGAGCTTACAC